>JAIEPM010000356.1 GCA_019748395.1 Candidatus Obscuribacterales bacterium | reverse complement strand
ATTTTAGAACGTTTGTTGCCGCCCCGGGCAGGCAAAGTAATCGAGCATGATGATGATGATTTGAAGAAGATGGATGCGCCGCAAGCAGCTGAGTTTTTTTATTATGAAAACGGAGCGAAAGCCGAGCTGCTTTATGCAAAAGATTCCGCTACCCGTGTTATTCAAGTGAATGTCTGGACTAAGAATGCTTGAGTATGCTTCTCTTAGCCGTTTTGTGTATTGACGTTCAAGCGAACAATCGGAAATGTGTAAGTCTTTCGCACCGGAAGCGAGCCTGAGAAAATGTCATGCCCGAAAAATTCAATTGGTGCAGGCATTTTTACATTGGCATGCGTGGTGACGGTCACAAAGGGACTTTTATCTTGCGGCGGGTTGCCGCCGAAGTCGGTGTAAGTGACATTGTCTACTTGAATAGCGCCCATGAGCGAAGCATTACGATTGAAGCCGGATACTACGATACGCGCGATATTGCTTGCAGAAGCAAATGTATCTTGCTGCGCGGCAGCTCTTGCGGCATCACGGCAGGCTCGATCATTTATACCGTAAGCCAGCATCGCGAAGCAGGCGTTTAAAGCCAGCGCCATCATGCTTATTGTAACCAGCGCTCCGGCTCCGATTTCGACAAACATAGAACCGCTGTTCTTTCTTACAGATGAGCTGATTTTTTTCTTGAACGACTTCATTTTGATTTCCTCTAATACTTTTGCGAATTATCGATTTAGACCCTGGGGATTCTCAACAAATTCTTTTGCTGTAAAGCTGATTTTAAGAGGACTCGAAAGTCCCGGGATATTGCCGAAGAGATGCCCGCTTATCGGAAAAACCGGCTCAATTGCCCCGCTGCTGTTACCCTCAATTTGATAAACGAATGCCGAGCTGTTTGCCGGTTGACTGAGTTTATTATCAAAGCGAGTTGTTGCACCGGAGTTAACTGAGCTTGCCAGAATGCTTAATTTAACTCCGCCTGCGCCAAGTCCTGGAAATGAATTCACAAATTTTGCAAATGTCTGATTGGCAAGTTCCACTGCTGAAACCCCTTCATTGCTCGATTGCTCGAAAGACCTGGCTTTGCTGGCTGAATGTACCGCTTCCAGAACTGCCATATTGAGCAAGCTCAAGCGTAACGTGATTGTTGCAAGTGACATCATCGGCATGAAAAATACAATCAAGGTGATCCACAAAGCTGCAGGTAATTCCATGATTGAATTGCCGTTTGACTTTCGCTTGCCTCTTGTGTTGTTTTTCAGTTTGTTGAAAGTTTTCATTGTCCGATTCCTGATTAATAGTTTTTACTGAACGATTTGAGTGAGGTTTCTGGCGATTGCGGCGAAGGCTTGTTTGAGATTGGAAGCGTTGCTTACCTGGAAGAATCTGCCTCCGTTTCCTGCGGTGCTTGTAATCATGTTTAGAACCGATCTTTGTGTTTGCATTTCGGAAGGTTCAAGTGCCAGGCCGACTGCGAAGATAGCGATTCCTCTTTGACGGGCTTGTTGAGCGGCAAGACTGCAGTTTTGCGTGGGGTCGCCGCTCAGAGGTTGACCGACCGACGGAATACCGTCTGTAAATAATACGATGGCGCGCTTAGCATTAGGACGGCTGGCGTTATTATCAAACATTCTATTTGCGCGTTCGATCGAGCCACCAATATTGGTATTGCCATCCGGAACTAGAGTGCTGACGGCGGCGCTGACGGCATCAGCATTGTTCTCGCTTTCTGCGGGCTTCAGGCTTATTGCCGGAAGCGGAAATGCTTGTGAGCCGCCTTGCTGATAGGAAGCACCAACTTTGAAATCGTTAAAGCTTGTGTTTTCGTTCTGTCCGACTTGCTGAGTAAAGGCCACCAGTCCGAAGTGAGCTCTTGTATTGTTTTTCATCAAAGTAAAGAAATCTTTTGCAGCAGCTTCAGCTTCCGCCCAGGGGTGAGTGTGCTTGCGAGCCAGCTCGAAATATTTGGCTTGATAGCCGGCTTTCGGGGTGACCAGACCTCTCAAAGTTGTGTCGGCACCACTGGCTGCAAATACTGCATCATTTTCAAGGTTTCCTCTGGAAGCTTCCACAAGACTGGCAATGTTCGGGAAATTAAAATCGCCGTCACTGAAGCCGCCGAAGTTGGCTTGCTCATCGAAGTTGACCACTTGATCGGTCAAACCGCTGACCGAGGCATTGCCGGGAGGGAAGTTGCCCGGCAGGCTGTTATCGTTTTGACCGCGCAGTGCAGCGTTCAGATTGTTGATTAACTGCGGACGCATGCCGCCACTCGGGCTGAAATTTGAATGATTGACTTCGGTGTAATCGATTTTTGCCTGATTCGGGTTCCAGGCACGGCGCACTGATGTTGTGAATGTGTGAAAGCGCATTGAAGAAGAACAGTCATAGCAAAAAACAACATCGAGTTCGCCGACTCCACCTGTAGCTTTTGCTTCAAGCGGAAGGGTCGAATCACCCAAACCGATGACCTTTCCGGCAAAGCCGGGCAAGCCGTAAAGAGCTTTGAGTTCAAGAGCCTTGCCCTTGGGATCGCCGGGCGCAACCGGAGCGTTGTTGTTTTGCGGGTCAAGAAACTGGAATGAAAGGAAAGTCTGACCGGCGCTCGGTACGCCGTTTCCTTCCTCAGCATTAATCAGAGATTGTCCGAATATTTCGTTCTGCCGAAACATCGCTTTGGCTGCAGCAATTGCATTGCTTTGCGAAAGAGTGATATCGGAGGAGGGTGAGCCCGCCATTGTCGCAGCCCCGGCAAGAGCGGCAGCTTCGGTGGCTGTGCGCAATTGCTCGCGAGCTACAGCCATGCGAGCCAGTTCGAATGAGAAAAGACCAACTACGATTACAACCATAAGTGCCAGCATGATCATCGGCAAAGCAACTGCCTGTCCATGCTTGTTTCTGTATTTCTTGCCAAAAGCCAAACGCATAATTTCAATCACCTCAATTCTTGAAAAAGCTAAAAACGGATACCATCTACAAGAGCGAGCTTCTCGGTGGGAGCAGCAGGCTTAAATTCTTTAAGCGTCAAAATTGTTCGTTGTATAAGACGACGACCGGCATCGTCTTTTATCTGGGTCATGGCATCCTTACAAACTTTTTCAGCTCTGTTCTGCTGACCGCAAAGCATGTAGCAAAATGCCATTCCGGATTGAGCCGGTGCAAAGTCGGGAGCAATATTCAATGCTTCCTGATAATTAAGAAGCGCAGCTCTAAGCTCACCACAGTAGCGATAAGCATCTGCCAGCAAAGTGAAATCTTCGCTGGAGCGCAAACCGACTTTAACAAGCCCCTGCATCTCTTTGGCAGCAGCGGAGCATTGCCCCGTTTTGATCAGTGTTTCAACATAACAACGTCTCAGTGAAAGATCGCTTGGGTTTGCGCAAATTGCCGGGGTCAATACTTTTAGCGCTTGCCGGGGATTGCCGGAGGCAATTATTCGGCGTGCCAGAGCTTCAGGAGCCGACACGGCAGCATAGGCGCCTGTGGATTGCATTGCAATCAGGGAAAGAACTAGAAAACTTTTTTGCAGAACTTTCATTTTGACCTCTTTTGAATTTGTTCAGCGAGCCGTTCGGGACTCTTTCAATTTAGAAGACGCTGGTGAAGCGCTGGTAACAGGAAGGTTGCAGAAAGGTAAACTGGAGTCTCGATAAGCGTTTCGGGCAATTCATCTCATCAGAATAGCCCTGCCGAGAGACAGTTCCGTCCCCGACTTGTCTTTAAAATGTCCCGGCGGGCATATAGCGCCCGTCAAAAATTTAGGAGGGCTCAGGCCTCAAGTTTGTATCCAAGGCCGTGCACTGTGCGAAACATGGACTCGCCTGCGCCCGTGTCCAGCCTTTTTCGCAATCTGCTGATATGTACTTTAACCACATCCGGCGTTGATTCCGAATCTGAAGGCCAGACCCGGCTGACAATTGTTTCGGCGTTCAAAACCTCGCCTGGATGGCGCATAAAAAACTCAAGCACCTGCAGTTCTTTCGGCAAAAGATAAATCTCTTTGCCGTCCAGGAAAACGCGTTTTTTGTCGGTTTCCATTAGCAGTCGGCCCACAACCAGGCGATTGTCGATTACAACCGGTGGGCGTCTGAGCAAGGCTCGAATTCTTGCCGAAAGTTCGCCTACATCAAAAGGCTTGCCAAGGTAATCGTCGCAGCCTGAGTCCAGGCCGCTTATTCGATCGGCTGTTTCTCGCCGGCCGGTCAACATCAATACGGGAGTTTTGCCGCCCCGCGCACGGTATTGCTTGCAAACATCAGGTCCTTGAATTTTCGGCAATTCCCAATCGAGGATGACAACGTCGTATTGAGCAACTTTCAAATAGTAAAGGGCTTCCTCGCCGTCCACGGCCAGATCGACACTGTGATTTTCGGCAATCAACCAGTCTTTCACTGTTGCCGCTACTTCCGGATTGTCTTCAACGACAAGTACGCGCGCCACTTTCGCATCCTCAATCACAAGGCAAGAGTGTATCATGATGACGACATGTTGAGCATGAACATGAACCCGAAACTGTCCAGCAAGGCGAAAATCCTGGTCGCCATTCCTTTGTCCGTCCAGATTATTTCGGTTCTTGTTTTGAATCTGATGCTTGATGCTGCTGAAAGAGAAACAGCACGAATCCAGATTTCCCGCGAAATTGCCAATGAGTCTTTGCTGGTCGCAAAAAAAATCTATGATGCCGAATATGCCCTTTATTCCTACATGGAAGGTATAAAAAACAGCTCTTACAGAAATCCTGTCTATGCCGCCAGTTTTAGAAATATCTACAAAGAGTTGCCTTTGCATTTGAATCGGCTGGAGCAGCTCTCAGTCGGCCGTCCTGACGAAAGCAAGTTGACTAAAGAGCTGAACGCAGAGACTCATTATTTGATGCGGCTGATGAAAAAGATGAAACAGACCATGGACAGAACAGACAATATGGAAGGTGTTTATGTCCTTGGCATGATCATGGCTGAAACGCAGGGGCCATTCAATAATATCTCGGCTTTGATGAACAAGTTTTCCCTGCTGCAGCGTGATGACGGCAGGCTGGAGGCGAAAGCTACAGCCAATCGAAATTTTGTTCAGCAACTTTTGAATGTCAGTGTAGTACTCAATGTATTCATAGTGCTTTTGCTTTTAAAGATATTCAATACAGGAACGATTAAGCGACTGACGGTGCTCATGGACAACACAAGGAGACTGGCTGAGCGTCAGCCGCTCAATCCGGCGCTTGGCGGTAAGGACGAGATCGCAGAGCTGGATCGGGTATTTCATGAAATGACCGATGCCATGGATGCAGCCCAAAAACGCGAGCGTGAGTTGCAGGAAGTGAAAAAGCAACTGGTTGCAATGGTAAGCCATGATTTGAGAGCTCCACTCACATCCTTGCAAATGACTTTAAGCCTGCTGAGCAGCAACAATTACGGCAGCTTAAACGAACAGGGGCAGATACGGGTTAAATCATCCGAGCGCAGTGTGCAAAGACTGATTCGAATGATCAACGATCTTCTCGATCTGGAAAAACTGGAAGCTGGCAAAATGGAAATGCGCTTGCAGGATCTTCCCCTGAGCGTAGTGCTGTCTCGCTCTGTTGAAGCTGTTCAAGAGCTGGCTTTGAGCAAAAATGTAAAAATCGATTCTGATGAAAATGATTTTGAAATCAAGGGCGACGGCGACCGCTTGATTCAAGTAATTGTTAATTTGCTTTCCAACGCCGTGAAGTTTTCGCCTGAGAACTCAACGATAAAAATCAGAACTCAAAGGCTTAAAGATAAGCAGATTGAACTGAAAGTCATAGACAGCGGACCTGGAATTCCCGAGTCGGCCAGGCAACAAATATTCGAGCGCTTCCGACAAATAGACGATCCAAAACAAGAATCGAAAGGTGGAACAGGTCTTGGCTTAGCGATTGCCAAAATTATTGTTGAGCAGCATGGCGGTCAAATAGGCGTTGAAAAGGCTGAAGGCGGCGGCAGTTCCTTTTTTATGCGCATTCCCGAGGCTGAAACTGAAATTGAAAACTGAGCTTTGCAAAGTCGGCTGCCGGGCAGTTTACGAATTTGCAACCTTTCTTTTACCGGCAGTACACCCTTGCTTGTTAATTTAACGATGTGGTTAACGAGGACAGGCAAATGATCAAAATGGTAAAAGAAGCACTTGCAATTTTAGCTCGAGGCAAATCAATTGAACTTATTAACGACGAATGGTCCGCAGTACGGGCTCGTCTCCAGAAAGTCGAATTTTTGCCGGATACTTACATGAATCCATTTCAAAAGAATCAGGAAAGCGAACGGGTGCCTGAAGCCTCTCAGGTCAAAGTTAGCGGACCAAGATATATAGACATGCTGCCGGAAATTGCACGCCGCCCGCTTTGTAAAAGGGAGTCGGTATTGCATGGAATGGACCGTCAGGCGCTTGAACTTGCCCGACTGGAGCAGCGCTCAACTCAGCGACTTGCGGTGGGCAGTCTGCAGGAAGCAATGACCCGGCAATGCACTTTGATGCGCTGAGTGAATTTGGCAAAAATTTGGCTGGGTCGAGGTCTTGGGGATTTTCCCATTTTCAAAAGCTATAAGTCCCTCTAATATTTGCTCACAGGGTTGTTTTTGGTTGCGAAAAAATGGACTGGCAAATAAATGAAACTCCGACAAAGTCGGAGAAAAGCTCGGACTTATCCGATCCTCTTTCGAGGCTGCGCATGCAAGCCGGTCTTTACAGTATGCCGGAGCTGAATCCGGATCGAAATGCGATGCTGAATCGAGCAAGCAGCCAGGGCTCTCAGGACTCTTTTTTGAAGCTGCAAGCAAGCCGACTCCTTCTAAGAAACAATGAGATAAGCCCGCCTGAAGCGATTTTGAATGGCTTTGCCGAGGGCATGATTCAACGGCCGATTCTGGCAATTAAACAAAGTTTTGGTGCTGAAACTGAAGTCGCTCAGGAGCTCAGACGTGAGAAAAGCAAAAGCCATCAAACCGGTCAGGTGATCGGCTCGCTTGTACCTTATGTCGGGCTTGTAGCTCTGACAAGGGGCGCGGCCGGCTGCATTCTTGGTGAAAGTTCGGCATCACTTTGTCGCATGATTGGCGAACAAGCCACCGCCGGATTTCTGGTCGGTTCATTGCTCACACCGAGCAATTTGAAGCCGGGCGAAGATCTCATTTCAGCAAGGCTGAATCAAGGCAAAGAGGCTGCCACTAAACTGGCTACGCTCAGTGGAACTTCAAGTTCTCTGGAGCGCAGCTTGCCCGACTTTGGCGACAACGGCTTCTCTGAAGTAGCCAGAAGAATCACAATCAGTTTTTTGTCCGGTACCGTAGGCGGCTTCATCGACGCCAGAGGTCGTACCAGTTTTGGCGCCTCATCTGAAGATTCGCTTTCGACGGTACTGGGTCATGCGACATTCACTTCAATCATCGGCTCAAACGATAAGCTTTTCAAAGCGACAACAAATAATAGTATTCCAGAGATGATATCCGGCTCTGAAACAAGAAGCGCCGATAAACCGACGCTTCTAAAAGGCTCTTTGTTTTTGCCTGTAGTTCAGCTCGACGATTCCGGCAACTGATTTGTTCAGGCGAAATACGAATTTATTTTTCGTTTGCGTCGAAGTGCAGGACGTAGTCTTTCATCCGTTCGGTAGATGGAAAAATCAAACGCTTATCATTTTTCAATTGTTCATCAAGATCGATATGACGTTTGCGACCGAGCTTTCTTAACAGGTCGTCGATTAACTTCTCGCTGTCGTCCTCAGGCTTCGCTGATATAGAGCCGTCCACCTGTTCTTTGTCTTCAATCTCGCCGGTTTTGGTATTCACAAGATTGATCTCGACTCCGCTTTTGCTTGCTTGAATAAAGTCTTTGTCCGGTTGATAAGTTTCACCAACACCGCCTGCAAAGAAATTGTCTTTACCCTTATTGCAATGCGAATCAATTTTCAAATTGTGGTCTTTGATTCTGGCATTGATTGCATCTTCAAGCTGTTGAACAGCCTGTGGACCCCTTTCTGCCGCGTCTCTGAACATCGCCTGCAGTTTTTCACGTCTATAGTTGGAACCGAGATCGTCGTTTCTCAAAATTATATCTGCAGCAACTTTTGAGTTCTTTTCCAGTTCGGCTTCCGTGAATTTATCCAGATGACGGTCGCTGTTATCAATAATTTCAGGTCTTGCTTTCCAGACTCGGTCATCAATGTGACCGCCCTCATGACCGGGAAAAACTTCGCGTGGCTGCGGAATTTCATCAAGCGGTGTTGGTCTCCAGTTTCCGCTTCCGATTTCAATTGCTGGAAGTGATTTCGCCTGCTCGCTGATTTCAGTTTTAGTAATGTTTTTGTTTACGCCCGGTCTGGACAAATCCGCGTCCGATCGAAGCGACGAAGAAGGAGATTCGTCTTTTGTTTCCTTGAGCTCTTCGCTTGTATTTACGGCTTTTTCAAATTCATTTGTGGACATTTTGAATCCCTCCCTGTTTCTGAACTGATGATAGGACTGCTTCCGTTACCATTAGATGACCATCACTTTACTTTTGCCAAAAAAATTCCACATTTCAAAAGGACCCAAAACTGTGTCTGGGAAAGGAAAAAGAGACTGGACCTTGTTTTAGAGGAAAAACGCAAAAATTGCAGATCCGGCCAAAGTAAAAAGACACCTCGATTCGAGGTGTCTTTATTGATCTGGAACGAGCGATCATCTGCTTATGTGACGCGCCTTCCTCCTGAGAAGACAACGTTATCGCAATCGTTTAGAGAACAAAGTACGGGGTTTGTGCAATATCATCGCCGACAAGAATTTCGATTTGATAATGTCCTGGTCCTACTTTTACAGCAGGAGCAACCACAGAACCATCCTGGTTTGTTTTGCGGCTGAATACCACACCCTTATCTTGCTCTTTGACGCGCAATTCAACATCGGGCATGGCTTCGCCTTTATTGTCTTTAGCGTTGAGCAGAATGCGGAACTGGTCCTGGTCTACCATCCAGCCAAGGTTTACTTGGATGTTGGCGCCGGAGAGATCTTGTTGGAATGTACCGAGTGAAACCATGCGTGAGCCGACTCCACGTAGGGCTCCGGCCGGTACCATTTGTTGCCAGGCCATTGTGGCAAGCATGTCTTGCCAGGTACGTACCGCAGTTTCCCTGCCCGTGCCTACAAGGTCGCGGAGTTTGAGGACTGCGCTGGCAACCGGGTCGGCAGCTTCGCCAAGTAAACGCAAAGTTACTCGGCTGAGCATGTTTTCGTCGGATGCTGAAAGCTCAACATACTGGGAAGCCGCCCACATGGCTCTGTCAAATGCAGTGTCTTCGCCGGGGAGTGGCAGACTATCACCGTGACGCTGGAAAAAATTCCGAACGCCATCCGCGATAGCCCCTTCGTCGTTGCCTTCGAGAATCTTTTTCAGTTCTTCAGTAGGGGTTTTCATGATCTGCTCCTAGATGCACGATTGATCTCGTTCCATTCGTTCTTTAAATGCCCGCAGTGTTCGAACGATTTTCTTATCGACCGTATCTATACTTTTGGCGTCCATTTTTAGACATGAAATCAGATCTTCCCTTTTATATCCCTGAACATACTTCAAAAGGAAGCAGGTACGGTGGATTCCGGGCGGAAGCTCGTTCAAAACCTGGTCGATTAAATCATTAATAAGTGCTTTTGCCGCCGGATCGGAATCTTCCCGGCTGCCGGAGATATTGTATTCCCAGCCGAAAACGTCGTCGGCGCTGCGTCCATCGTCCTCATCAAAGAGTGAATCAAGCGAAGTCGTGCGCCATTGATTGGTCTGGCTTTCCTCTTCCACAAAAGTTTTGCCGGGAGCCAGCGTGCTCAAAGTCATCGATTGTCCTTCAAAGCTGGCTTCCTGCTGTCCGTAGACAGTTTCTGTCGGACGGGGCAGGGCTGCTGTGGCCGAACGCTTCTTTAATATGACTTTGTGATAGCGCTCAAGATTCTGGGCGATTGCTTTGTTGCAAGCCCCCAGGCAATATAAAGCCAGCTTGGCGTCCGGGTGTGCAGGGTCAAAGTGCTTGATAACCAGTACCAGCGCCGTTTGTAGGATATCTTCTACGTCTTCATCTGTAGCCAGACGGGCGCGCGAACGAATGTAGCGCATCATGCGCTGTGGGGTGAAATCCATTTCCCCCTTCAGGAATTTGCGAGCTTCCCGATCATTCATCCTTTTCCGGCCTTCCCTGTCGCTGGTTTTACCCAGTTATGAAAAGTTATGCCCCGCCAAGCCATGCTAAACGCCAATTAGTCCAAATTTGTATATACAGCTTGCGGGAATTTTGGATATTCAGGAGCTGAAATTTCTCCCAGCAAGCTTCGGGCATCATATTAACAAATCGAAAGCCTGGATACGATCCATTGAAAGTAAGCAATGCCCGGAAATTCCTGGAAATTGCAGGCTGCGCTTAGATTAAGATCAGCCTGCAAAGCAGCTTGGCTCGGTTAAAATTGACAGCGAAGATCGACAGCTGCGCCGCTGGTCAAGTGGCGGCAGAACAGGTCCTTAGTGACTTTTAGGGTCATTGTCTCGGCACTGGAGAATGAGAACCATTCAGCTTAGAGAAAGACCAAAGCACCTTCGCTCCCGTGCCAAGCGGGCTGGTTTGGGCGACCTTTCTCAAGAGATTATCGGCAATATTTATCAAGCAATCACCGGTAATGTGCACATGCCCGGGCATTTCGTGCGCCGGGCCCTGGCCAACGGCTTGCCTGCCGCTGAGTTCAAAGATGCAATCCGTAGCGCCCGCAAAGCTCGCAATCTCCCGGATTATTTGCTGGCTGCCTCGGAGCAAAAGCTGGAGCGTGCTCTTTACTGGGACGAGCTGGGTTTGAAATCCAGGTCCAGAGACTTGTATCTGGAATCTTCGCTCTGGGCGATATATGCCGAGCTGTTGAGCGATGATGAGGAAAAACGATTTATTGTCTGGCAAAAATTCAGAGAAAGCTATCGTCGCGCCGCACCTTATTTCAATCATCCAGCTGAAGAAGTCAGCATTCATTATCTGGCTTCGAGCCTGAGCGGCTATTTACGCTTGCCTCAGGCAAATGAAGCTCCGGCCAAGCGTCCGGTTGTGGTACTGCTCAATTCCTTTTTCTCGACGCGCGAAGAACTGCATTATCTGGAGAACTCATTGCTGGGTCAGGGTTTTGCGACTTTGTCATTCGACTATCCGGGCGCTCAGGGGCATAGCGCCCAGCTGCCGTCAAGTTTTGACGTGAAAGAACTGGGCAACTCGATTTATCTTTTTCTTTCTACTCGTCCGGAAATTGATTGCTCGAGCATCACTTTATATGGGCTGAGTCTGGGTGGTCGAATTGCGCTGCTCATGGCACTGAACTATCCTGAACGTTTTCATTCGGTTGTTAGCATCTCAACACCGCTTAGAATTCTGGAAGATCTCGATAAGCGCACGCCGATTTATGCCAGAGAACATCTGGTCAGCAACGGCGTTGCTCGTTCGGCCTTGCACGAACTGGCGCTGCACACAAATATCGAGGACGATCTTTGTCAGCTTTCGGCACCACTGCTGGTGCTAGGTGGCGGCAAGGACCGGATTGCTACGGAATCTCAAACCAAGCAAATCTTTGACAGTTCTCAGTCTCTGGATAAGAAGCTGATTCTCTGCCCGGGTGCCGGACACAATCTTTATGAAATGATGCCGAGCTTGCGCTACGAGATTGCTCAGTGGATTAAGCAGCGCAGAAGCTCGGTCAGTCACGAATTCTCTTGAGTCTGTGTTTAACCGACTCTTTCGACTTTCAGTTCTTTAATAACAACATCGGTTACCGGACGGTCGCCCGCGCTTGTTCGGCATGAGCCGATTTTCTTGACCACATCCATGCCGCTGACAATTTCACCAAAAACCGAGTGTCTGTTGTTCAAGTGCGGTGTAGGTCCAAGTGTAATAAAGAACTGACTGCCGTTGGTATTAGGACCGGCGTTTGCCATTGAAAAAATACCGGCGCGGTCATGCTTTAGAGTCGGGACGAATTCATCTGCAAAGCGGTAACCGGGGCCGCCTGTGCCCGTGCCTAGAGGGCATCCGCCCTGGATCATGAAGCCATCGATGACGCGATGGAAAATCAGTCCGTTGTAAAAGGGTTTTTTGACTTTCTGACCGCTACGGGGCTCGGTCCACTCTTTGCTGCCTTCAGCCAGTCCGACGAAGTTAGCAACAGTGTTGGGTACTTCCTTTTCGAACAGGCGTCCTGTGAATTCGCCTTCGCTTGTGACGAATGTGACGTATGTTCCGGGTTCTTTAGCGCTCATGGAATTACCTGCAATCAAATAAAGTAAACGCGTTAAAGCTTAGCATCCAGAGGAACTTTGCGTTTCCTTTGAAAACTTTTTTTTGCCTATCTGATTGCAGGCTGAATCCCTGCCTATTTGACCGTTTCTATCGTAATCGACTTGATTACTTGTTTTTGTTTCGGTCTATCGCCGTCGCTGTGATTTACAGGAGTTGAACCAATCTTGTGAACAACGTCCATACCACTGACAATCTCGCCGAATACTGAATGTTTGTCGTCAAGGTGTCTGGTCGGCCCAAGGGTAATGAAGAACTGGCTGCCGTTGGTGTTTGGTCCGGAATTTGCCATGGAGAGCATGCCTTCATGGCTATGTCTCAGCTTCGGACTGAATTC
>JAIEPM010000614.1 GCA_019748395.1 Candidatus Obscuribacterales bacterium | reverse complement strand
CAGATGAAAACGTAACCGGAGCCGTCCGCGGCCTGGCCTTCCAGGTGCGAACCGATCACGCTGTAGTTGCTGAGCTCGACCTTGGCGCCATTGCTGAGAGTGACGCGACCGGTGGCAGGAGCCACGGTCACAGCCTTCAGTTCCTTGACGACAATCGTGCCGCTGACGCGCATGACTTCGCCCCCGTCGGCCGGAAAGAGCAGCACGGAGTGCCCGTCTTCCTGGAAGGTGCGAACCTGCCAGCTGCCGACCGCTTCCTTGCCGTTGTAGAGCGTCGCTTCATAGCGCTTCTCGGTGGCCTGCGACTTCCAGGCGCGGTGCTTTACGGTCCAGGTGCCGGTCGCCGAGCCGCTTTCGTTGCCGGACGCGTCCTTCTTGGTCAGGTGATAGTCGACCTTGTCGGGGTCGGTGTAGGTGTAGGAGTCGGCGTCGACCACGACCTTGGAGTCGTTGAGGACGGTGATTTCGTAGCCGCTGGCGTCGGGAGTGGAGGGCGCCGGCTTGGGGTCATCCCAGTTGCAGCCGCCGAGCGTCAGGGCCAAAGCAGCAGCGAAGATTCCGAAAAAGGCTGACTTGAATTTCATGGTGGTTTCTCTCTTTGTTGTGGCTGCTTCGATTCGCAGCCGGTTTATTTGACGAACCTGTTATGCACAGGGAATAACTGCGCAGCAGAAAAGCCGCGCGTAAACAACTGCGCCGGGACCAGCACCGTATTCGGTGCCGACCCGGCGTCAGTACTGAAAACAAACGATCTTGAGCTAAGGCTCAAACAGGCGGGTCGAAGAGCTCCGGCTCTTTCAGCTGCCCACCCTCGCCGCTGTCGGCAACAAGCTCAGCAAAACGCCTGCCCTTGCAGCCGTCGATTTGCAAGCGCAGTTGCAGGCGGACGGAATTCAAGAAGCAAGCGCTCAGGAATTCGATTGCGCGTGCTTTCAGCAGTTCGGGCTTCTCCGAGCGTTCTTCGAAACTCGGCGGCGAGCCGACGAAGAGATCGAAGTCATTGCTGTAAACGGCATTGCCGTAGAAATGCAGGCCGAAGAATCGACTACCGTCATTGACCAGCAAGCGAGCGCATTCGGCCTCTCCGGCAGACAGAGCTTCTTGCAGCCGGTCGATGGCACGGGTCAGCATTTCGACCGCAGAGAAGTCGAGCTGACTGAACTGAAGCTCACCGGCATCGCTGATGCTCATGGCACCGGCAACGATGACCTGCGAGCGGTCCGAAGCACACGCAGTCAGAAGCACTTGCAGCTTGTCGGCCGACCCGCAGAGTTCCCGGCAATGTTCGACAAGACGAGCAATCAGCTCATCGGAGCTGACGGCACGGCAATCGAAACTGTTCGAGACTTGCGCTTCGAACACGTCGCCAATCTTAATCACATCCAAAGCGATCGGACGCTCGAGACTGCGGCTCGTCACAAGAAGCGAAGCCTTGCAGATGTTGGAGCTGTTGGCGGCAGCGACAACCTCGGTAATCCCTCTTTCGAGTAAGGTTTTCACTTGGTCCATCTGACCTCCTTATAACTTATTTTTCAAGCTGATACGGGAGCATCAGCTCTTGCAAAGTCTTATCCGTCACTAATCCGCTCGCCGCGCTGCGAGTGAATTTGTTTTCTTTCCTGGATTGGATACTTGTTTGGGCGGCGCTCGGAAAAATGACAGAAAGAACTTAGGGACCACAGCCTAGGAGGATGGCATGTGGCAGCTCAAGCAGGCGGCGGGAGGCCCGTTACACTGGATGCGCCTATAAGATCACTAAGAGATCTATATGAGCAAAACGCTTGCCCGGCGATATCCAGACGGTATTTTCGGGGGAGTTTTCGGTCCTCATTCGTCAGTTTTGAAAGAGCTCAGATTGGAGAGATTTAGCTTATCTCTTAACAAGCCCAGGTTAGCGAGCTTAACGCAAAGCATTATCCGGAGCCCGGGAATGGAATAATTGCCTCAACACAGCCGGGGGTCGCATGAAAATCAAAAACCTGTTCTGCTTTTTTCTAATGCTCGGTTCTCTGCAAATGCAGGCAGCTTTTTCAGAAGATCAATCTGCTCCGGAGCTAAAAGCGGAAGTCGCTCAGCAAACAATCACTTCCGCCAATTTGAAACAGGCCCTGGCAGAACTTAGGACGCTGGCGCAAAAACAAATCGAGGAAAACGCGCTTCCCGGACTGGCCATATCAGTTGTCCACAATAACAAAGTTGTTTTCGCTGAAGGCTTTGGATTTCGTGAAGCAGGTAAAAAAGAGAGGGTCGATGCAAACACCGTTTTTCAGCTTGCTTCGGTTTCAAAAAGCCTGGCATCGTCAGTGGTGGCATCATTAGTAGCTGACGGCAAAATCAATTGGGACTCGAAAATAGTAGATCTTGATCCGGCTTTCCAAATGTACGACTCCTGGGTAAGTCGCCAGCTCACAATCAGAGACCTTTTCTGCCATCGAAGCGGTCTGCCCGATCATGCCGGAGATTTTCTTGAAGATCTCGGATATGAGCAAGCAGAAATCCTTTACAGATTACGTTTTCAAAAGCCTGATTCAAGCATGCGCTCTCATTATGCATACACCAACTTCGGTTTAACCGAGGCAGCTCTGGCTGCTGCCAAAGCCTACAATCTCAAATGGGAAGATGCATCGGCAGAGCGCATTTACAAGCCTCTCTTCATGAATTCAACAAGCTCGAAATTCAGCGATTACATAGCCAGAGACAACAAGGCGCTTGGTCATATTCGCGAAAACGGCAACTGGGTTCACAAATTCAAAAGACAGCCCGACGCTCAGTCTCCGGCAGGAGGAGCCAGCTCCAGCGTCAGCGACATGGCTAAATGGATGATCATGGAAATTGCCTCAGGCAAATTTGAAGGCAAAGAAATAGTCAAAGCCGCTGCACTCAAAGAAACACATGAGGCTCAGATAGTTTCGGGATTCAATCATTTGAACGGCAAAGCGGAATTTTACGGGCTTGGGTTCAATGTTTCATATGACAAGGGTGGACGACTTATTTTGGGGCATTCGGGAGCTTTTTCACTTGGTGCCGCCACCACAATCAAAATGATTCCGGAAGAAGAACTTGGAATTTGCATTCTCAGCAATGCCTATCCAACCGGCATTGCTGAAGGTCTTTCTCAAACATTTGTAGAACTGGCACTTAGCGGTAAAAGCAGTCGAGACTGGCTTTCACTTTTCAAAAAGGTTTTTGCAGACCCGGCTACTCTCGGTATGGAAAAAAGCTACGATTACAGAAAAGCCCCGGCAAAGCCGCTGGCAGCTCTGAGCAATAGCGCCTATCTGGGCACATACAAGAACGACCTGTACGGAGATCTTATAATTGCCGAAGAGAATAAAGCTCTCTGCGTGAAGCTTGGACCCCTGCAAAAAACTTATCTCTTAAAGCACTATGACCGCGACAGTTTCTACTATGAAACTGAAAGCGAAAATTCAAATGGACCAAACGGTCTCATATTCAGTATCGGCGCCGACGGTAAAGCAAACAGCGTGCTTGCTGAAACGCTGGACAATTTCGGGCAGGGTAGATTTGAAGCAGTAAAAGACTGAAGTCGATAAAACGCCGCCAACTCTCTAACATGCAGCTGCTCCTTGAGAAACAGGATCAACAACTGTTTCGGTCCTGGCGCCGTTAAAGCTCGCTAAATCAACACGCTCCTGGGGCAACAAGAGAAAAATCAATCGAGAAAGACCGAAGGAAATCTCGTCACCCGAATTGATTCGAGTTGTTTCATTGACTTTCACACCATTTACTTTGGTGCCGTTTTTGCTGCCCAGGTCACTTACGTGAAAACTTCCGTCCAGATACTGAATTAGTGCATGTTGCCGGGAAATGGTCTTGTCCGCATTCATAATCAGGTCATTTCCCATCTCACGCCCGACTGAGGTCGCGTATCGACGAATGTTGTACTCCTGACCGGTTCTTTTATCGATTAGAATCGCAATGCTAGAGCCTGCGTCTTCCCACATGCTGACCTTCCTGGGTCCTAATGGACGCCGTTAGATTATTAGTAAAACGTGCCTTTCCAGCCCCTGGCAGTGAACCTAGAATAAAAGAATTAAAGAGATCTAAAAATGGTCAATTACACGGCCCGGGACTGTGGAATTATGCAGAAGGAACCAGAAGGCTCAAAAAGCCGAAGCTGACGAATGAGCACAAGCGATTATTTGACAAAAAGACCACTGCTGGCGGCACTTCTAGCCTCTTTCTTCATTGCTTTGATCGTCTGGCTGGCTTGCAAGCAAATGGAGTCTTTTGAAGCAGAGCTATTCCAGAGGCTGATAAATGCATTCGGTGCCAAAGACGAAATAAAGCTCGACACGGGCACAATAAGCAACCTGACACTAAATGCCAGACTGGCAACCGCAGCCGGCTTTCTGATCTTCGCAACAGCATCCACCTGGGCGGCTTTCAAGCTTGCACCATTTGCCCGCATCATCGTCGGCATCCAACTTTTTGTTATCAGCCTCTTTTACCAGTGGGGGCTTTTTCAATGGCTGGGAATCCTGGGGCACCCGATCGGTTATCCGATTACGGTTCTGGTCGGCTGCATTTCCGGCGCCGGTCTCAGACAAATTGAGCTGGCCAGGCGGGAAAGTGAATCTCGCTATTACGAACTGAAAATTCGAAACAAAGAGCTGCAAGAAACCAGACTGAGCCTGGTTAAACAGGATGAGGTCGAACGCCGCATGCTGGCGGCGGACCTGCACGACCAGGTTCTCAACGACATGAAACAGATGGTTCAGCGCTTTGAAAATTATGTTTTGGACCCGAGCGACAGCAGCTCTCTTGAAAAGGTGCGCAGCCTTTCTTCAAAAGTCATGCACGAAATTAGAGAAGTCATGGACAGCCTCTGTCCATCAGTGCTGGAACATCTGGGACTGGTAGCCGCCATTGAGGACTGTTTGCGCAAAGGCGGCGAGCGCTCCGGATTCAAAGTAAGAATCAGGTCGAAAATTGATGCAGATGAACTCAAGGGCTTGTCAATCGTTGAACAATCACTTGTATATCGACTGGTACAGGAGTCAATTACCAATATCTGCAAACATGCCAATGCCGGCACGGTTCGCATCACCATCGAAAAATCCGACAATTGTCTTCTAATCACTATTAACGACGATGGCAAGGGTCTTGATCCGGCAAAAGCTAGACAAGATTCAAGAGGATTGAAATACATGCGCTTGAGAGCTGACCTCATCGGTGCAACAATAGCGTGGAAACAAGGTGACAATGACAAGGGCACCAAAGTTGAGATACGCTTAGATTTGACTGGCAGGCAGGCGGTACAGGGTGATGACTAAACTTCTGGTTGTTGACGACTTATCAGCACTTAGGCAACATATCGTCAGACTCGTAAAAGAAAAAATCACGAGTGACCTTGAAGTTGTAGAAGCTCCAAATGGAGCCGAAGGCTTGAAGCAATTTCGAACTTTTAAACCGGACATGATTGTAATGGACATAGTCATGCCGGAAATGACCGGTATTAAGGCAGCTCAGCAAATCTGGGCAGAATCACCGCGCACCAAAATCCTGTTCTGGTCGCAATTCCACAAAGAGGCTTATATTCGCGAACTTGGAAAAATTGTGCCTGATGAAGCCATTCACGGCTATGCACTGAAGAGTGAAAGCGATGAAAAATTGCTTTATGCCCTGACCTCGATCATGGTACACGATAACCCCTATATCGACCCGATTGTGCGCGGTGTTCAAACACGTTTGCAAAGCAAAGACGGCTCGCTCTCGGATGTTGAATACGAGACGCTTCTGGACATCGCCCTCGGGCTCACAGACAAAGCCATTGCTTACAGAAGACATATCAGCGTGCGCGGTGTTCAAAACAGATTGGCAATGCTTTCAGCAAAACTTTTCAAAGGTGAGGACGTTTTCTTAAAGGAAAGCGCCGGCATGGAAGTCTATAATCCCCGCACCAGACTGGTCTTAGAAGGTTTGAAACGCGGCTTGATCGACATCGACCAGATTCCGGCACTGGAAGAAGAGCTCGATGAATGGATTGCCGAAGAGTTCGATTACGAGAAGAGCTAAGCAAAGTTCTTTCCAATAGCTTCGTTGGACAGGGTCTGACTAAAATAGTCAAAGCCGTTATCTTAAGCCGGCTGTCCGCAACTTACCAACGATGATGATCCGTCCTTTCACAAGATTCTGTCACCTGAACAGAAACATTGTTTTGCCGTCAAATTTCGGAGGACCGAAAATGATATGGAAATGCATTAAACGATTTACCCAAGAAGAAGATGGTCAGGGTATCACGGAATACGCATGCGTCCTGGCTTTTGTTTGCTTGCTGGTGCTTGTTGTTTTCGAATTTTCTCAGGGATCGCTTGCCTTTGCCCTCTCGCAGTCCGTCTCAAGCATGGTTGGACAACTTGATCGTCTAAATCTTGCAACCGACGCCGCAAACGCGACCTGAGTCAAAGCGCGAACGCTGAGAGAGCACGCGGATATTACTGATCCTGATACCGGCACACAGCTCTTTCAGCGCTTCGCCTGCAAAAGATCAATGTTTGGGCTGAGTACCTTCCCAGGCAAAAGCATATTTGTCGGCAGCTTCTTCGATGATCTTTGCCGTGGGCTTACCTGCACCATGGCCGGTGCGAGTTTCTACGCGAATCAAGACCGGGGAGGCATCACCGGGTTGAACAGCTTGCAAACTTGCAGCAAACTTGAAGCTGTGTCCGGGGAAAACGCGATCATCATGGTCGCCTGTGATCACAAGTGTGGCAGGATATTTTTTTCCACTGCGCACATTATGCAATGGTGAATAATCCAGCAAATATTTCAGCTCGTTTGCATCATCAGATGAGCCGTATTCACCCATCCAGGCGTGCCCGATTGTGAATTTGTGGTAGCGCAGCATATCAAGCACGCCAACTTCCGGTATCGCTACCGAAAAGAGATCGGGACGCTGTGTCATGACTGCACCGATCAGTAATCCACCGTTGCTGCCGCCATTAACAGCCAGCATGTCCTTGACTGTGTAGTTATTGTCAATCAGCCATTGAGCAGCTGCAATAAAGTCATCAAAAACATTCTGCTTCTTCTCTTTCATTCCGGCTTTATGCCAGTCTTCGCCATATTCACCACCGCCGCGTAAGCTCGGTTGTGCATATATTCCGCCTTTCTCCAGCCAGGAAACTATGCTCGGGCTGAAACGAGGCATCATCGGAATATTGAAACCGCCATAAGCATAAAGGAAAGTCGGCAATGGTTTTGTTTTGAGCTCAAGTCCTTTTTTAGAAACAATGAACATTGGAATCTTGGTACCGTCTTTACTGGCATAAAAAACCTGCTTTGTTTCATAATCAGCCGGGTTGAAAGCCACTTTCGGAGAGGCTATCAAGCTTGATTTCCCGCTTGCCGGATCGCAACTGTAAACAGAGGGTGGTTCAGTGAAACTGACAAAGGAATAAAACAACTCCTTGTCTGAATGCCTGCCGCTAATTGCATTAACAGAGCCAATCCCCGGCAGAGCAATGTCTCCTGCCTCTTTGCCGTCCCGTGTGTAAGTGTGCAAAACGGCATGTGCGTCATTGAGATAAAGACAGACCAGCCTGTCGGACACCGCATTCACGGAGCGCAGTATTTCAGTCTTCTCGGACACTGTTTCTTTCCAGTCCTTTGCTTCGGGCTTGCGCGTATCAATAGCGATAATCCGCCCGCGAGGGGCATCTTTATTGGTCTGGAAGTAAAATACAGGTCCATCATTATCGATGAAGCTGTACTGAGCACCCCAGTTCTCGATAAGATGTACGATTGGACTGGACGCTTTAGTCAAATCTTTGTAATAGACAAGATTTTCGGGGTTTGTATTGCGCGAAATACTGACGATCAAATACTTGCCGTCTTCACTGAGCTCAGCTGAAAACTCCCACTCTTTCTCGTCCTTGTTTTCCAGAATCAGCTGATCTTCAGACTGAGGGCTGCCGATTTTATGGAAATAAACTTTGTTGTAATAGTTAGCTTCTTTAAGCTCGTTCTTCGCTTCCGGATAGCGGCTGTAATAGATACCTTTGCCGTCTTTAGTGAACTCACAAGAACTGAACTTGATCCATTTCAAGTCGTCACTGAGATCAGCAGCGGATGCAACATCACGAACTTTCCATTCAGTCCAGTCGGAGCCGGCATTTGATATTCCGTAGCAAATTCTCTTACCGTCATCACTTATCGAATATGCAGACAGAGCCACGGTTCCATCAAGCGAAAGCTTGTTGGGATCAAGCAAAACACGAGCATCTTTACCATATGGACTTGTGGATACATAAAGCACGGCTTGATTTTGCAAGCCGCTCAGCTTAGTGAAGAAATAGTTCTCGCCTCGCTTTGTAGGCACACCATACTTGTCGTAATTCCACAACTCGCTTAGCCGGTTCTTAAATTCTTGCTTTGAGGGCAGCGATTCCAGATAAGAAAAGGTCAGCTTGTTCTCTGTTTCGATCCAGTTTTTCGTCTCAGCCGATTCGTTGTTCTCCAGCCAGCGATAGGGATCTTTCACTTTCACGCCATGATAAGTATCTTCCACTGATTCGGTTCTAGTGCTTGGATACTTAAATGAGAATCCTGCCTGAGCTGCCAGAATACTCAGCAAAAGAGAACAGCACAAAGCAATATTCATTGAGCCTATACCTCAGCGACGGGCGTTTACGGACGCACATTATATCGCCCTTGAATATTGAAAAAAGACAGTTTCAGCTAAATGAAAGGATCTAAGAAGGGAAAGCCGGTTCAGGGTCCTTTAGACTTTCGCTTTCGGCATCGAGCGTGCAAAGGGGACGACTTGAATATTTAAGTTCGAGATAGCGCAAAGGCAAATAAGTAAAAAGGCTGCAAGCCCAGCCATAAACAGCCGGCACACCGACAAGATATTTGTAGGTACCGGGCAGAACGCCACTGTTCATTGCCGCTACGGTGCAGCCGACCAGAAGAGCTATTAGCGCGGCAAAGCGCAAGGGCGGCAATTTGTTAAAGTCCACAGCCCGACTCAAATCTTCGGCTTTGCCGCAGAATTTCTCCACAAGAAATGCCTCAGCCATCATAATCACAGTCGATGATGGAAGAACGATACAGGAAAGAGCTGCTACTGTTTCGAAATTGTTTTTGTATCCAAACAGTAGAACCGTAGCCAGTGCTCCCAGCGACGCAAGAGTTGCGACACAAACTTTGCGCGGCACCTTTTTCAAATTTTCGGCCGCATTTATTGCCGCATAAAGCCCCGAGTCGTTAACTGCCACATAGTTTATGCTCAAAACTAAAGCAGACAGAATCGCCATTCCGGCAAAAACGCAGTCATTCATCAGCTTCGTAGCTTGAGCGAAATCGGTAATTCCGCTTTGACGAGCCATCATCCAGCCAGTTAGAGGAAAGATCACCTGCCCAATGAAAAGCGAAAGCAAAAGCGGCAGGACTGAAAAATTCCACTTCACTTTGCCGAAGCGCCAGTAATCAGGCTCATTTCCCCAGCAAGCAATTCCGACCACAAAAGAAGAAATGACTGTAAAAGAATAGGCCGGGCTGACAGTGGCGGCTTCAGTCCAGACAGTAGCCGGACAGCTACCCAGAGATTTGAAAAACGCAAATCCTACCCACAAAAGCAAAACCGGAGCAGCTAGATAACGCGCGAAATTGGCTACGCCGCTGAAACCAAAGAAATTGTTGACTGCCATCAACAACGCCATTGCTACGGCAAACAATACTTGAGGCAAATGCAGGTTAAACAGTCCGCGAATTCCGTCAGCCAGAAAGATCGCATTCAAGGCATACCAGCCAACTGAAATCCAGATTACATTCAAGGAAATAAGACGGGCACCCCAGCTTCCAAAAACTGTTCGGCTCAAAACCGTATAAGTCAAACCACTTTTGGCACCCATGTAACAAGCAGGCACAGAGTAAAGCATGATGATGGCGCAGCTTGAAAGAACGCCCCAGAGCACTTGCGGCAGACTGAGTCCTTCTTTGAACCACTGAAATCCTGCCAGAACATTGGGAAAACAGGTGACCATCGTCAGCCAGAGCAGTCCCATAGTCCAGCTGCCGCGCCTTTCAGATAATGGCACGGACGAATGCAAATAGTCGTCGCCGCTTGTTTTGCTCATAAGCTCACCGGGTGCCGAGAAAGCTTAGCATGTAAGCTCTGGAGCGCAAATGATCGAATCAAAAGGTCAAAGCGCCCTTTCAATACTGACATCTTTCAAGAGTCTTTAGACTTAAAGCCTCGCGAATCTTTAAGCTATCTGAACCGGCTTAGAGGAGGCTAGCGCATCAAGCACAGGTCCACAAAAAACTTCGCTGATTATGCTCTCGCGCAAGCGTGCAAGCATTAGAGTCTGAGTTCCCAGTTCTATGGACGCGAAGCCGCTAACGGGCTCAGACAGCGGCTTCACATCGATAGTTCGCACGCGTGCCCCGTGGAGACTATGGGCATGACCGCATGCACCCATGTTACATGAGCTTGTCTGCGCCATGCCCGGAGCCCTTAGCTCAAGAGTATCACTCATTCCCAAATTTCCATCCGGAAGTCACTTCAGCGCAAAGCAAACAAGCCTCTTAGAAATCTAAGAAACCAGCATTTCTGCTGGCTGGGGATGAGTGCCTGTTGTTTGCTTTGGCTCTTTTTGCAAAGGAAAGTACATGAAGTCGTTTTACACGCAACAGCTTGCCGCCACAGTGGGGATCGCCGCAGCCTGGCTGCTCTGCCTCGTCGTCTTCGACGGCAAGCTCGAGCGAAACAAGCAACCCTCACATCTGAGCCTTCAGGTCAGCAAGAGCGAGCCTCGCCCGAGCGTCGGCCACGAACCGCGCGACGAAGCCTCCGGCGAACTGGCGCGCCACTACCACAAGGACGCTCACGGCAGCGTTCGCAAAGTGGAAGTGGACTTCAGCGACAAAACCAGCGCCACGGTCGAGATGAGCCTCTTCGGCAGGCCGGCCCGGGTTACTGAAAAACGCCGGGACGGTTCCAAGCAGGTCATCCACATGCACCCGATGGCGTTGCAGGTGCTGAAGATCGAGTCCTACCGCCCGGACGGCAGTCTGTTCAGTTCAACGGAGCCGGGCAAGGAAAACTCGGCGCTCCGCACTTTCTACAAAGCCGACGGCAAAACCGTCGCCTGCAAGCAGTGCGTCAAGTCCGACGGCGGGCTCGTCGCCGAGATTTTCGCCGACGACGGTAAATCGCTGAAAGCGCGCTACACGCTCGATGCCCCGCCCGCCAAAAAGCCGAGCGAGGAAAATCAGGGCTGGGAGCCGCCCGCGCCCGTGAATGCCACGCTCGAGTTCTTCGACGCCGACGGAAAGATCAGCCGCAAGGAAACGATCAATCGCGAAGGCTGCCACGAATGCGGCGGTGAGTGCGGTCAGTACAGCGAGACGATTTCGGTCAAGCAATTCCGCAAAGACGGCAGCCTCGAGTTCGAGCAGGAATGGTCTGCCTACCCGGGAGACAACAACGGCAGCCTGAGCGCGGGCTGCGAATATGCCGCCGACGGCAAAACCAAAACGCGAACCTTCGCCTCCTGCTACGAGAAAGTCGGCAGCAAGCAGGCAAGCCAGCGCGTCGACAAGCTTGACGAAAGCGGCAAGCAGATTCATACGATCTTACTCGACAGCAGCAACACCGTGCTTGTCGAAAAGAAAGGTGACGAACAGCTGACTCCCATTCCCGGGACGAAGCTGGACCTGCCACTGCTTTCGCCCCTGCAGTACAAAACCCTGCCGCAGGAGTTCTTCAGCCCGGAGCTGGAGCCCAATCGACTGCAGCAGATTCTTTCCAACTAAGCTGACTTAGAACAGGTCGCGCGGGATGCTCAACACCCGCGCGACCTCTCGTTTTCCCACTTCAAGCCACACTTCGAAAGGCATTTCCATGGAAACCCTGAAGCTAGTCACACATATTCTTGTTTTAGCCGCCATCCCCGTTCTGGCGGTCCTGCTTTTCTGGGAATACCGCACACGTGAACTGGCAGTCACCGGGGCGCGACTCGACATGATCGAGCTGCAGCTGCGCCAGGTGGAAACACTTGCAAACCTGAGCAAGAACGCCGATGTTCTCAAAGAAATCAACGGCGATGAAAAACATCAGTTCCCTTCGGCTCGCGACCAGATGAACTGGGCAATCAAAGCCTATAGTGAACGTGATTTCAACAGGGCACGCATCCACATTCACAACCTGATGTTCAAGCTCGATTACGCAACGGCGCTGCTGCTGAACGAAAGCAGACCCAAAGTGGAAGCCGAAGCAAATCCCGACACTGTTCCGGCACCGACTCCGTAAAAAAATCGCCGCTGCAAGCATTTGCAAGCGAGAGAAAAGCGGAAGCGTGAAAAAAGGCAAGAAAGCCCTTTTCACGCTTCTGTTTTTTCAGCCTCTCTACTATCCCGCCTAATATCTGGAGCAAAAATAGGAAACACGGACTCCGGAGTGAGCGAAGTCCGTGTTTCTTTCAGTCCATCAGCGAGCCGAGATCAGGCACCGAGCTCTTTGAGCGCTTCATCCAGCTTGGCTGGAATCTGAGCGATATCGGCACGCACAATT
>JAIEPM010000330.1 GCA_019748395.1 Candidatus Obscuribacterales bacterium | reverse complement strand
CGATAAAGCAGGTGGTCTTGATGAGCTGGCTCAGACTCTGAAGGAGCTTGACAAGCAGCACGGTACCGAGGGCAACAAGCTTTTTTACCTGTCGACACCACCCAGTTTGTATAACCCGATTCTTGATCGTCTGGCTGAAAGCGGTTTGACCGAAAGACGCAACGGCAAGACTTCTCCCTGGCCGAGAATAATCGTCGAAAAACCGTTCGGGCGCGATCTGGCTTCAGCTCTTGAGCTTGATGATCATCTGCATAAAGTTTTCAAAGAAGATCAGGTTTTCAGAATCGACCATTATCTGGGCAAGGAAACAGTTCAAAATATAATGGTTCTGCGCTTTGCCAACGGCATTTTCGAGCCAATCTGGAATCGCGAACATATCGATCATGTTCAAATCACCAACGCCGAAACCATAGGCGTCGAAGGGCGCGGCGCTTATTACGAAGAAGCAGGCAATATGCGCGATATGATTCAAAATCATATGCTGCAGTTGGTTTCGCTGGTCGGCATGGAACCGCCCATATCTCTGGACGCGGAAGCAACACGCGATGAGAAAGCAAAAGTATTGCGTTGTAATCGTCCTTTTGATCTGAAGAAACTTGATGAATACGCGGTGCGCGGACAGTACGGTCCCGGTTATATTGCCGGGCAAGCTGTGCCGGGCTATCGTGAAGAGCCGAATGTTCCTGCAGATTCACATCGTGAAACTTTTACTGCTCTGAAATTGCAAATTGATAACTGGCGCTGGGCCGGTGTTCCTTTCTATGTGCGTTCCGGCAAAAGATTGGCTAAACATGTTACTGAAATTGCCGTGCATTTCAAGAAAGCTCCGCACCGACTTTTTAATCAGAGTTTTCATCTTGCTGCTGAAATGATCGGTCCAAACGTGCTTGTGATGAAGATTCAACCTGATGAAGGTATCTCATTGAAATTCTTCACCAAACAGCCAGGTACAAGCACAAACTTGCGCTGGTTGAGCATGGATTTCAATTATGGGACAGCCTTCGGCCAAAGAACGCCGAGCGCTTACGAAAGGTTGATTCATGACTGTATTAGCGGTGATGCCACACTTTTTGCACGCAGTGACGCCGTTCAAGCTTCCTGGGATCTTTTGACACCGGTTGTAAAACTCTGGGACAGCACTCCGGAAGCGAACTTTCCCAACTATGCAGCCGGCACCTGGGGACCACCTGAAAGCGATGCTTTACTTGCACCGGCTGAAGATGTCTGGAGGTCGCTCTAAATGAATGTCAGCGTAAGCAATAAAAGTGAAGCTGTAGAATCTTTTCTTTCCGGCAAGCTGGCTCAGGTTGATGTCAAAAAGATAGAAGCCGAGTTAAGTAAGCTCTGGACTCAGGCTGCAGTTTCGGATTCCGAGGAAGATCACCCCCAGGTGATCAGAGCTTGCTCCAGTAATTTGATTCTATATACAGATCGAGAAGATGCTGAAAGCAGTGACGGCAATATTCTTGATGAAATCGTGCTTGCTCATCCTTCCCGTGCAATTCTGGCGATTTGCCGGGAGGCGGCCAGCCGGAAACTGGAGGCCTGGGTGACCGCACGTTGCCATCTTGCCTCCGGCAGCGGCAGCAAACAGATCTGTTCTGAGCAGATAACCGTGCTTGCCGAAGGTGAAATTGAAAACGAACTGATTAGCGTGATTGAATCCCTGTTGCTGGGCGATTTGCCGGTATTTCTGTGGTGGACCACTGCCGACCTTTGCGGAGAAAAATTGGGTCCCTTTTTGTCTTGCTGCCGCAGGCTGGTTGTGGACTCGTCGCGGGCACCATACAGTTTTCAATTTTTGCGAGATTTGCAGCAAATTGTGGAAAGCACTGAATCTTGTGTTGCGGTTTCCGATTTGAACTGGCGCAGATTGCTTGGAATCAGAGCTGCAATTGCGGAAGAATTTGAACGCTCGCCGCTTTCAATTGCAGGACTGCAAGATATTAAAACTCTGCGTATTTCTTCCTGCGGTCAGGAACTTCAGGAAGACGATTGTTCCTTGCAGTCCCTTTTGCTGACCGGCTGGCTTGCCGACAGACTATCCTGGGAAGCTTGCTCTTTCTCAAAGGATAAGAGCAATCTGAGTACGGCCAGATTCAAGAATACAAAAAACGAACGAGAAATAACTGTCGAGTTCAAGAGTACGGCCATGGCTCATGTTGCCCCCGGCTCAATTTATGAAATCGAAATTGAATTGCTCAGTGGTGAAAAACTTCGCATCTCCCGTGATCCTGCAGGCGAAGTCGGCTCGCTGGTAGTTCTTGTGAAAAAGGGCGAAAGCAAAATCAGAGAATTACTTGCAGACGACAGCGATCTGGATCGGGTTCATTTAATGGGCTACGAGATCGAAGAACTTGCCGTTGATACTGTTTTTGCCGGTGCACTCGAGGCTGCAGTCAAACTATTGCATTTGCTGGAGGCTTAATGAAAATGAAAACGGAAAAATCCGGCAGAGAAATTATTCTCTGTCAGGACAAGGAAGATCTTGCCGATAAGGCTGCAAAATCTTTTGTGAAAACCGTAAAAGAGATTTTGTCCAGGCAGGCAATTTGCAATCTGGCTCTTTCGGGCGGCTCAACGCCGAAAATGCTTTATGCTCGACTTATTCAGTCGGATCTTATAGATCAGCTTGACTGGAGCCGCATTGCTTTTTTTGTAAGTGATGAGCGCTGTGTTGAACTGAAGAGTGAAGAAAGCAATTGGGGAAATGCTTATCGTCTATTACTTTCCAAGCTGCCTGTAGATAATGATCGATTGCATCCTACTGCTTTTCAGGAAGAAAATGCCGATAAGTCGGCATCGGAATACGAAAATAAAATTCGGCATCTTTTGCCTTTAGATGATAAAGGCGTCCCTCGCTTTGATTTGATTTATCTGGGTATGGGTCCGGATGGGCACACCGCATCACTTTTCCCTGACACGGAGGGACTCAAAGAAAAGAAACGACTTGTTATCAAAAACCATGTTGGAAAATTGAATGTCGACCGGGTGAGTTTTACTTTCACTTTGATCAACGCCGCGGCTCGGGTCGTTTTTCTGGTAGCGGGAAAAGACAAAGCCCCAGTAGTTAAAGAGATAATCGAAAACGCCGCCGACTATCCATGCGCTCATGTTGCTCCGGAGAATGGGGAGCTTAGCTGGTTTCTCGATCGTGAAGCCGCATCAGATCTTGAGATATAACTGCCAATCAGTTTTTCTGCTTCGGCTTTATCGAATCAACGGCTGCTTTCAATTCTGAAATAAGCAATTCGTTGCCTGCTTCAAAACCTGGATGTAAAAAATCAGGCATGAGTTCGGCTTTGATTTTGCCTGAGGGATCAAGGAATTTCGCGCCAAGGTCGGCGTAAAAGATATGCTTGTGATCTTGTAATTTCTTGAGGAGAGTGTTCGTTTCTATAATTTGCGCGCGCAAGGGAGACTTTGGATCTTCGGCTCTTGGTAGGAGCCCAAGCGCGAGTATTTGAGACGCTGGAAGGCGCTTTCTAATTTCTTTGATATTTGCAGCCACACCTTCTGCGATTTCTGAAGGTGTTGATGGTGGGGAGTCCGGCCAAAAAACAAGATTATTGGTGCCGATCAAAACTACGACTGTTTTTGGCTGAGCCTGTTTTCGAAAGTCTATCTCACCATGCTGGATGCGCCAGAGCAGGTTTTGAGTTCGGTCTCCTCCAATTCCAAAAGCTTCAACTCTCATACCGAAGTACTTTTGCAATATCTTCAGGTTCATACCCTGAGTAATCGAATCACCGAGGATAAGAAGGTCATATGAGCCGGTGCGTACTCTCTGATTCACAATATAGTTATGCCTCATCTGCCACTGGATTTCCGGTCTGGCCACCGGACTTGCAGTTTTCGGCGCTTCGTTTTCTTTCTTCAAACTTTCAGCGCGAGATTTCGAAACAGCGAAATCGGAGGCAAGCAGCGCCATAATAGCTAGGATAAGCAAAAAAGATAAGCCTATTAATGGCCGAAATTGCTGCGGTGGTCTTCTTGAAACTCCGTTTTTAGTTGCTTGTATTTGCGATTTATATTCTTCAGGTATTTTCGACATAGATGATACCGGCGCAAGAACAAGATTTCTGGAGAGCGCTTCAGCAGCGGATTTTAGCAAGAAACACTGCGATTCTTTCAAGAGCTAAATTTATGTTAGAAAGGCTTGTGGCATAAGAACATCGGATGAATGAGGACCCTGCAGCACCAAAGGCAGTGCCGGGTACCACTGCTACCCTTTGATCATATAGCAATTTTTCGGCAAATGCCTCAGAGGATAGTCCACTTGAAGCAATGCTGGGAAAGGCGTAAAACGCTCCCTTTGGGATATGACAGGATAATCCCATTTCGTTGAAACCGTTGACTATAAGTAAACGTCTTTGATTATATTGCTCCAGCATTTCGCGAACAGAATTTTCAGCATGATTAAGTGCTTCAAGTGCGGCCTTTTGTCCGGCGGTAGGTGCGCAGAGCATGGTGTAAGCATGAATTTTCATCATCGCTGAAATCAAAGCTGCCGGGCCGCAGGCGTAACCCACTCGCCATCCTGTCATAGCGTAAGCTTTCGAAAAACCATTCAAGACGAGCGTGCGCTCGTAAGCACCGGGCAATGAAGCAACGCAGCAATGAGTTCCTTCATATACCAGACGATCGTAAATTTCATCAGAGATCAAAAATAGATTCTTAAGCCGGGCAAAATCCACAATCTTTTGCAGCTGCTCCGCAGACATGCAGCCGCCTGTGGGATTTGACGGGTAACCCAGAATGATCGCTTTCGTCTTTTTGCTGCAGTGCTTTTCCAGAGCTTCGACTGTAACTGCAAAGCCATCTTCAGCTTTTGTTTCTACGACGACCGGCTGTCCGCCGGCCAGGCTTATGCAGGGTTTATAAGAAACATAAGAGGGCTCCGGTACGATGACTTCATCGCCTGGATCAAGGATGGAACGCATCGCCAGATCTAAGGCTTCAGACACACCTACTGTCACCAGAATTTCTGTGTCCGGGTTGTATTCGACTTCATATAGACGCATTAGATGCTTTGAAATGGCCCGACGCAATTCGAGCAAGCCATAATTCGAAGTATAGGTTGTTTGACCGCGTTCGATTGAATAAATGGCAGCTTCGCGAATTGACCAGGGTGTCGCAAAATCAGGCTCGCCGACACCCAGAGAAACAACGTCTTGCATTGCTGCGGCAATGTCGAAAAATCTGCGTATTCCGGATGGCGGAAGTTCTAAGACCGTCCTGGAAAGTGCTGGATGGCTGACGCTATTTTCGCTTTCCATTCTCAGGGTGTCACAAGTAATCTGTTGTCTTCATCCGAGTCAACAAATAAATCGTTGTCTTCTTTGTAGCGACGCATCATGAAGTGCGTTTCCGTAGCTCGTATGCCCTCAATTGTAGAGAGCTTTTCGGCAACAAAACGACCCAATTCACGCAGGTTGTCACCCTGAACCAGAACTCGCAAATCATGTGTTCCTGAAACCAACCAGACACTCATCACTTCAGGAAAGCGACTGATTCTGAAGGCGACCTTGTCAAAGCCTACTTCTCTTGCCGGTGCGACCTGCACATCGATAAAAGCAAGAACCTTTTCAACTCCGGCTTTTTCCCAGTCGATTATGGCTTTGTAGCGCTTTATAACCCCGCTCTTTTCGTATGCCTCAATTGCCGCCTTAACTTCTTTCAGTTCTCGACCGGTCATTTTAGCTATTTGCTCCGCCGTCACTCGCGCGTCACGGCTCAGAATACTCAGTATTTCATCTGTGGGTTCGCTGATCATAAGGCTTAAGTTTATCATGAGCGGCAGTTTCGACTTCGAAGCTGCCGGTACTGTTTGCTGCTGCTTTTGCAGCGCTGCGGGCTTTCCCGGTCTAAAGATTTGGGTTCTTTTGGTAATCAAGTGTTAGCTTTGCGAAAAGTTTTTGCAAATTCTCTGCTTTGCCCGGGCAGCGAAGAATCCGTAAAGTATTCAGGAGCAGGTTTTCGCCATTATTTCTTTCGGCTTGGGTGCTCGACTAATTTACTCCCGAAAATCGTATATTGGGAATGCCGGAAGCGTACCCGTCCAAGCAAAGCACAGCCGCGAAGATTTTGAAAATGAGATTCTCAATTTTGCTTTTCCTGATAAGCTCGCTGCTTTTGGCGCTGTCTGCGAAATCCTTTGAAATTTTTCCATCAAGGCAAGAAGAAGATCTTGTTCTCTGGTCATGGGAGTCTGCTGACAATTTTGACTTTATCGAAAGCAAGCAAAAGCCTCCGCAAATAGCGGCTTACCAGGGAACTATTGTGCTTGGTCGAGAAACTGCCACTCTTGTACCTAGAAAAAATACTTTGCATATTCCCCTTGGAATTCAGAGCTTTCCTGTTTATAGAATTGAAACTGCGCGTCCAAATGAGCCGAGCTCGAAAGCCGCGTTCAAGGCGGCAGAACTGATTTTGCTCAAGCGTTTAGCAAAAAATACAGTTTCTAGACTTCAGATCGATTTTGATGCGGGCTATTTAGATAGAAAGGTATATGGCGACTTTTTGAAGTCACTGAAAGAGCAGCTGCCAACCCGCACGAAACTCTCGATAACGGCACTCAGCTCGGCATGTCTTGCAGACAAATGGATGAAGGAGCTTTCAGCCGACGAAGTTGTTTGCATGCTTTTCAGCATGGGCAAAGGCAAAGAGCAGATTCTAAACTCGCTCACTAAGCGCTTGCCGAACAGCGGCGGCAAGCAAGTGCAAAGTTTTGGTATTTCAATAAACGAGAGAATTACAAATCAATCGTTGAAACAGTCCGGCGTTCTTCGGCCGGGGCGAAGGATCTACGCATTCAGCTCACTGGGTTGGACGCGCGCACGTTACAGTTATTTGTTGAAGGAGCTCGGACAAAAGTGAAAGCTGTATTTCCACGCTTAGCAGGATTGGTCCTCAGTCTTAGTCTTGCAATAAATTACTTCTCTTTTCCGGCTCAAGCTTGCGGACCGGATTTTGACGCCGCGGTTCTTATAAATGGAATTCATCCGGATCTTTCACTTAAGAAATTTGCGGCCGGTAATCTCGGTATTATTCAGCCGGGCTGGGCTAAGTCTTATTTGATTGTTTCTTATCGATATTTGAATTCGATGCCTCTTGATGCCCGTGAACAGGAGAGCATACTGCATCTCTGGCAAGATCGCCTGCAAAAAATGCAGGGCTTTTATGCCCCGGCATCAAGCGACCCCTGCCTTTCTTTTTTCAAGTTGCGAGGACATGTATTATCCAAGGAATTGAAAAAGGACGCCTCTCGTTGGGATTTTGAATTCGCAGATGCTGTTTCTGATAACGCATTTGAGAATGCCCGAATTAATCTTCAATCTATTTGCAAAAAATACGGCAGCATGAGCAGTGCTGCTATTGAGTGGGTGAAGGCTCAGGACCAGGTTTTTGGAATTAACTCAGCTCGAAAACAAGCAATTCCTGCCGCTTTGTCTTCGGGCTCGGCTCCTGATCTTCAGATACAGCGGAATTATCAAATTGCCGCAGCCAACTTTTATGCCGGTGATCGCGGCCTGGCTCGGTCGATCTTTGAAAAATTGGCTGAATCACCTGCTTCCCGCCTTAGAGACCTGGCTGCTTACATGGCTGCAAGAATTGTTGTTACGGATGCACTTGATTCTAAAAGCAGTGAGGACGTGGATAAAGCTTCAAATTATCTGCAGGCAGTTCTGAAGAAATCTTCGGCTTCGAGCTTTCGCCTCGATTTGCAAGACTTGCTGCAGGGCCTTGGATATCTCCAGGAAAGCCGTACTGAATCAATAGAGAAATTGCTGAAGTCTGTTATGCAGCCACACTCAGAGCGCTTTGGTAATAATGTCGGCGATCTTTCCTTTCTTATGGACCAGTGTGAGTCTATTAATGCCGACGATCCCAAAGAAAAAGAACAAAGAAGCTCCGACAAGTCTGAAATATCAAAACAGGATTTGGCCGATTGGCTCAATTGTATTCAACAGTCGGATCAGACCTGGTGGTTTTTGAGTGTGGAAGATCAAAAAAAGCTTGATTCAGAAAGAGCTGAGAACGCCAGGCACAGTTTGGATCGCTGGCGTAAGACAAATTCACTGCCCTGGCTGATTGCAGCGCTGTCCACCAATGGGTTGGATGCAAAAGCCCATCCGGATTTGTTTAAGGCAGCCGAATCTCTTCCTAAAACATCTGCAGCTTATTTGACGGCAGAGTTTTATATTGTAGATGCCTTGATTAAAGCCGGTCGAAAAGCGGAAGCAAATCAGCGCCTGAGCCGAATCCTGGCGATGCCGAATTTGCCCCCAAGCAGCAGGAATTTATTCAAAACTCAAAATCTATTGGTCTGCAAGAGTGTTGCTGAGTATTTGCGAAACATTGTGCAAAATCCGGTTTCAATTAGCGTGGATATTGATCCGACGCAACTTCCGGATAACTGGCAGACTTTGGAGGCAAAAAACGCCTATTTTACGTTGCCCTCTTGTCTTGGCTCAACTCAAATTGATGATTTGAATCGAAACCTCCCTCAGAAATACTGGCTTTCCTTTGCAAAGGACAAAAGCATTTCGAGACAATTACGGGCAAATTTAGTCAGGTCTGCCTGGCTTCGTTCTGTGATCCTCGGGGAGGAATCCGGGCTTGAAGAAGAGCTGACTTCTTTATATCCATCGTTGAAAAAGCTCGTGGATGCTTATCGGGGGGCAAGCGGTGCTGAGAAAAAATTTGCTTTAGCCTATCTGATAATCAAAAATTTCGGCATGAGTCCTTATCTTGATGGCGGCGTGGAAAGACATGCTGTCAATCTTGAAGATTTCGACGACTATAACGCCAATTTTTGGATACCGGAAGCAGCCGTCGAAGATAAGGCTAAGGCGGATAAATCCAGTCAGGAAGATTTTTACAACGACAGGAGCGGGGTTTCTTTCTTCGGGGCGACAAGAATTCGGCAGATGCTGAAGTTCTATTCGACTCCGCAACTGCGCTCTTTGTTGAGTCCTGCGGAGCTCAAAATACTGCAAAAAGAGCGAGATTTGATTTATAAGAACCCTCCTTCCAAATTTCTGGGGGAGGCGATAATCGGCTGGTCGAAGATTAAGCCGGATGACCCGAGAGTACCGGAAGCTCTATACAAACTTAATAGACTTCCAAAGTGGAGTGCGCTCACGAAGCAAGGCTCAGGCTATTCTCACAAGGCTTACCTGATTTTGCATCAAAAATATCCAAAGTCGAGCTGGACTAAAAAGGCGGTCTGCTGGTATTGAATCTGCTAAACTAGTCCGTCTCTTGAATACGGGTGCATCGGGCAGCAGTACAGCCATGTCATCTTTGCTACATTGCCAGAAAATTTCCAAGTCTTATCGTTCAAGACCTCTTTTTGAAAATCTTTCACTTGCAATCGAAGAGGGTGAAAGAGTTGGAATTGTTGGTCCAAACGGAGCCGGGAAATCGACTTTCATGAAAATTATTTGCTCTCAGGTTATGCCTGACGACGGCAAATTGACTATGAAGAAAGATTTGCGGATAAGCTATCTTGCTCAAGAGGACGAGTTTGAAGAGCTTGAGGTCGTCGATGTCCTCAGAAACGCTGTAAAAGAACTGCATCTGGAAGAGCATGAAGCTGAAAATCGGGTGGAGAAGCAGCTGACTCAATTCGCTTTCACTGAAGCTAAGCAGAAAGTTGAAACACTGTCAGGCGGCTGGAAAAAGCGTCTGGCTATTGCGCGCGAACTTATAAAAGAGCCGGATTTATTGTTGTTGGATGAACCTACCAATCATCTTGATCTAGACGGTGTAATCTGGCTGGAAAAACTGCTTATGCAGGCTCGCTTTTCGGTGATGCTGATAAGCCACGACCGGCAGTTTCTTGAAAATGTGGCAACCCGGATTGTTGAGATAAATCCGGGCTACGAGGAAGGCTGTTTGAGTGTAAAAGGCAGCTACAGCGATTTCCTGATAGCTCGAGAAGAATATTTTGTCAGTCAAGCTCATTTGGAACAGGCTCTGGCTTCAAAAGTAAGACGTGAAATTGCCTGGTTGCAGCGTGGTGCAAGAGCTCGTCAGACCAAGTCTTCGGCGCGAATCAAAGATGCCGGAGAACTTATGGAAAACCTGGCTGAGATTAAGACTCGCAATTCGCAAAATACAAAAATAGACATCGATTTTGATGCTACAGGCCGAAAAACCAAAGAACTCGTTTTGGCAAAGGGTATTTCCAAATCACTTGGATCTCGCTTGCTCTTTAAGAATCTTGATCTGACTTTGAGACCGGGTACACGCATTGGTTTGATTGGCGCCAATGGCAGCGGCAAAACTACGCTTTTGAAAATCATAAGCGATCAGTTGAAGCCCGATACCGGAACCATCAAAAGAGCGGATGCTTTGAAAATTGTCTGGTTTGATCAAAATCGTGAACAGTTGGACCAGTCTCTGACTCTCTGGAAATCTTTATGTCCGGAGGGAGACAGCGTTGTTTACAGGGACCGCTCGATACATGTTTCTACGTGGGCCAGGCGCTTTCAGTTCAAGCCTGATCAATTGCATTTACCAATCAGCTATCTTTCCGGTGGAGAGCAAGCCCGAATTCTTATAGCTAACTTGATGAAGCAGGCTGCCGACCTTCTGATACTGGACGAGCCCACAAATAACCTCGATTTGCCGTCCTTGGAAGTACTGGAAGAGAGCCTTCTTGAATTTCCAGGCGCAGTTATTCTAGTTACGCATGATCGATTTATGATTCATGAGGTTCCAAATCTGATTCTGGCTCTGGACGGCAATGGCGGCTGCAAATATTTTGCAGATTACAGTCAATGGGAAAACAGTCTTCAGGAAGAAGAAAGAGCCGCTAGGGAAAAAGGAAAGGGAAGCAGCGAAACTCAGAAGAGTCGGCGCAGCGGTCTTTCTACTTCAGAGAAAAAAGAATTGCTGGAAATAGCCGATCGCATCGAGCTGGCTGAACTTGAACTTGCCGGACTAGAGAGGCAAATGGAAGATCCTTCGATAGGCAGCAATCATGACCGGCTGATGGAAATGCAAGCAAAAGTAGATCAAGCTCGAGCGGGAGTTGAAAAGCTTTATCGGCGCTGGGAAGATCTGGAATTGCGGCAGGCTGCCGGCGCTTCTTAGCTCGGCAATCAAGTCCGGGAGGAGAGAATGAAAAAGACCTGGCCCACCGTACTGGCTCTCACTTTGTTTCTTAGTTCCGCAGGATACTCTTCCGGAGCAGACGAGGCTCGGACTGAGCGTTCGAAACTAAGACAATTGCCTTCTGCTCAAGAGCAAGTGCCCTGGTGGAAAAAGGCCGTTTTTTATGAGATTTATCCTCGCAGTTTTGCTGATGCAAAAGACAAAGGCATGGGTAACCTGGAAGGAATATGCGCACATCTGGATTATTTGAAAGATCTAGGTGTTGACGCTATTTGGATCACACCCTGCTTTCCCTCTCCGCAAGTCGATTTCGGCTATGACATTTCCGATTATTGCAGCATCGCTCCGGAATACGGCAGCATGGCAGACTTCGATAAGTTGGTGGCTGAGGCCAAGAAAAGAAATATCCGCATTTTGATGGATCTTGTGATGAATCACAGTTCAGACAAACACAAGTGGTTTATCGAGTCGGCTTCTTCAAGAACGAATCCTAAAAGAGATTGGTATATCTGGCGTGACGGCAAAAATGGCGGTCCGCCGAATAACTGGCAGTCCTTATTCGGGCACTCGGCCTGGAAGCTTGATCCGAAAACAAATCAATACTATTACCATTTCTTTTATCCTGAACAACCGGACCTGAACTGGCGTAATCCGGAGCTGCGCAAGGCTATGTACGATGTGGCTCGCTTCTGGTTGAAAAAGGGTGTGGCTGGATTTCGACTTGATGCTGTCGGTGTTTTGTTTGAAGATCCGAAACTTACGGATAATCCTCTGATAGCCGGCGGAAAGCCTAATGCTTATGGGGATCCGGCCATGGAATACAAATACAATGATCATCTGCCGGAAGTACATGAGGTTTTTCGAGAACTTCGCGCAGTTCTCGATTCATTTCCGGGAAATCCTGTGTTGATCGGTGAAACCAGTGCCGTGAATGTCGCTCAACTGGCTCAAAACTACGGGCAAAATCATGATGAAATTCAGTTGCCGATGAATTTCTTTTTTGCATACATCAACAAACGCTCCGCTTCGGAGTTTCGTAAGCAAATTCTTCAAGCTGAGAGAATGTCGGCAAATGATTGGCCTCTTTATTTTTTCAGCAATCATGATCAGGTTCGTCACTACAATCGCTATGGTGACGGAAAGCACAACGATTTAATTGCGAAAATGATGGCTTGTCTGCTTTTGACTTTACGAGGTTCGCCGATTCTTTATTACGGTGAAGAGATTGGTATGGAAAATCGTGATCCTGAGCGGGTGGAAGATGTGCAAGACCCGATTGGAAAGCTGGGCTGGCCGAAATATAAAGGACGAGATGGCGAACGCACCCCGATGCAATGGTCTGCTTCTGAAAATGCCGGTTTTAGCAAGGCTAAACCATGGTTGCCTGTTGCGAACAGCTACAAGATTCG
>JAIEPM010000567.1 GCA_019748395.1 Candidatus Obscuribacterales bacterium | reverse complement strand
CGGCCGAGCCTGGGGAGGCAGAGCCGCAAACCAGGCAGCAAGCGCCTCGACCTGCTTCTCGCCTTCAGGCACAATCGGCGCCAGATGCTCTTCCATCGGAATCTGGAAATAATCCAAGCCCAGGGCGTCCGCTTCCGCGATACGTTGATTCACCAGGCTTTTAGCATGCCGAACAACATAAAGCCAGTTCGGCAATTTGCGAATTCTTTTCATGCGTTGCTCCTCAACAAAGCGTTGGCAAAGGAGTCACTCTCGGGCAGCAACCCGGCTTTGCAGAGGCTTTTCAACCTAGAAAGCGATGGTCTTATTGGCTGTTTTGAAAGCGGCGGCCTCAAAAAAGAGGCAAAAAGTAGAAAAAGTGCCGCTGCCGGGAAAGAGCTTGGAGGCTCAATCCCGGCAGCAGCGGGGTTTGGATTCAGGGGTGAAGATTAGGCGGCTTCGTCCATCAGACGAAGCGCCTCGCGCGCGTCGACAGTCCGCGCCGTGATGATGCGACCGTCGGCGCCGTAGCTGACGGCGAGGTAGCGTCCCGGACCGTCATTGCGGTGCCCGTCCATCTCCTCGACGACCGTGCCGCCGCCCGCCGGAATCTCGAGACCGGTGTTCGGGCAGTACTTGGACTCATCGCAGTGCTCGCCGACGAGCTCGGACGGGTCGACGTCGGAGCAGGCAGCCGCGGTCAGCTTCAGGCGCCGCAGGGCACCGTATTCCAATTCGACCTTGCGGGGACGCTCGCAGCCGCCGATGCGGTTCTTGATGATCTTGCCGGCGCGAGTGCGGGGAGCGCGGAACTGCTTGCTGTGGATGTTGATCGTCATTTCGTTCATATCTCCGATTGAGAATTTCAGTTGAAAGAAAACCCCTTGCGGGAGTTGTTGTGGGCTCAATGCCCGGGAAGGGGCGAGCAGGAATTGCTTCCCGCCCGCCCCTTTACGTTTGCCGAAGTAGTTTTGCTACTCCGTTTCTTCGACCAGGTCGGCAGGCTCCGAGTCAGGCACCACCGTATTGCGGTTGGCACCCGGCTTCGGTTCCTCGAGCTTGAAGAGACAGCCCAGGAAAGTGGTGGCGTAAGCACCGGACGGCAGGTCGAAAACCAGGTCGACGACAGCGCAATTTTCGCCGGCGACTTCCTGATCGGCAACGCTGTAGCTCAGGCTTTCCACCTTGATGAAGGCCTTCCGCCAGGGCGTATTACCCCGCGGGCGCAAGAATTGATTGCGCACGAAGTTGTCGGCCTTCTTCAGCTGTTCCAGCGCCTCGCTGCAGTAGGGAAGTCGCTGGTAGTACTCGCGTGCCTGAGGGCTGTCGAGCAAGAGCGGGATGCCCTTCTGCAGCGGATTGAAGCGCCGCAGGCGGGACTCGAGCTTGCACTTGGGACAGCCGGCCAGAGCGCGATCTCGCTGAATCGTAACCTTGCAGCGTTCGTTGTCGCAGCGGCAGCTGCCGTTGAGACGCTGCACTTCCTCCTTGGTCGCATCGCTGCAGTTGCAGGTCGCTGCGGACCACGCCTCATGCGTGTTGGCAGCATCATCCATCTCGCGGATCCAGTGAGGCAGCTTGCGCACGAGAACACGGTTCCACCACCAGGAATGCCAGGCGGCGACCCAGATCGAGACTTCTTCGGACATGGAGCGTACCACTTCCTGGAAGTCGCCGCGGTAGCGTTCCAGATCCGCCAGTCTTTCGACCAGCTTGTACTCGACGCCGAGGTTGAGACCGCGGTAAGACCGCTGGAGCAGCTGCTTCATACCGTGGAAGTCGTAGAGCCAGTAGGGCTCCATATCACGGCGCATCTGCTCGGCAGCCGGGTTTTCACGCCCGGAAGTCTCGTGCAGGAAGCGATAGAGCGCGGCTTCGGAGTTGGAACCGAATTTGTGCACACCCGCCGGCGCCTGGTAATCGCCGGTGATGAATGTGTAGCCGTGCAAGTGACCCAGCTGCCGGGCGGCAAGCCGCTGATAGCAGATGGCGTTGGGGATGCAGTAGGAACGCCGCTCGAGCTTCCGCATCAAGGGATTCAAGTAGTCGCGCAGTTCGGCGCTTTGCTTGCCCTTGCAAACGATTTTGATCTCGAAGCGGTTCTGGCGGTGATCGCCCTTGGAGAGCGTATTGCTCTTGTAGATCCAGGTGTCGGCAAGACGCACCGGACACTGGCTCCAGTCGACAGAGTCGAGTTCCGAGCTCGTCGTCCAGGCGATGCGCAGGCGCTTGTCGCCCACGAACTTGACGTCTTCCGACCGGATTTCGCGCTTCAAAGACTTGACCAGGTGCTGACGCACCAGTTCGGCAGCCTGGAAGCGGTTCATCTCCGGACGGGCGACGAGTGCTGAGACCGTCTCGGTGTACACCGTATTGCGCTTCTCATCGGCGCTGGGGTGCAAGCGAGTGCGGCCGTCGTGCCAGTGGATGTCTTTCAGGAAGAAGCCGGCCTTGTCCGGTCGACGAGGCCAGGAGACACGGCGCAGTTCGTCCACCGTCACTCCGAAGATGACGATGCTTTGCGCAGTGATCGCCCAGCGGTCTTTCAAACCGGAGTGGCGGATTTGTTCCGGACGGATTTCGCGTCCGAGCACTTTGCTGAGCAGTTCGGCGAGCCAGTCGATCGCGGTCCAGGTCGATGCCCGTTCCTTGACGAGTGTGGCGACGACGACGCTGTCGGCGTGTCGGGGGGTGTTCAACACTTCAGCCGGGTAATCGCTCTCCGGTCCGACGGACAGGTGGCGATCTTTCATCCCGGGCACGCGCTCGCGCACGATGAAGAAGTGAGGAAACCGCTTCGCGATGCCGGGGCACCTCGACCACTCGGTCGCAGTCGTCTTCTCAGACGGTGACGGCGCGAGGTAGTCGAAGACGGCGTCCGGAAGGAAGCTCTGCGGGTCTTCAAAATTATTTGCAACCATGGCATTACCCTTTCAGGTTGGGTCCGAACGGATATCTTTCCGTTCAGAGTGTTTAGTGCAGAAAAGGTGAGACCGGCAGCAGTGGGCCGCCGGTCTCATGCCGTCATCAGACGGCTCCTTATGCCGCAGGACTGTTATTTGCAGTCCGGGCTGTAGAGATGCTTCAAACGCTTGACCAGAGGAACACCGGAAACATGGTCCCGGCAATCGCCGTAGCGATCGATGTGGACGGCTCGCAAACCACAAGCCAGCGCAGGCCGGATATCGAGATCCGGATTGTCGCCGACCATCATGCAGTCTGCACCATGCGCGCCACAACGACGCAGCATTTCCTCGTAGAACGCCTGCTCAGGCTTGGCATGCCCGACCTCGTAGCTGAGAACCAGCGTATCGAAGTCCGAGACCGAGATGCCGCCCTCTTCGACGTTGAAGATTTGAGGCATAGGGAAGGGCCAGACGTTGGAAACAAGCGCCAACTTCATACCCATTTCCCGCAAGCGTTTGAGCTCCGGTGGAACATCCAGAAACATGCTGAGTCCGTCTTGCTCGTCCTCGACAAGTTTCGCCAGTTCCTTTTCCGCACCGGCACGTACCTGGAACCCGAGCTTGCTGGCCACAAGCCAGAGATACTCGCCCGGGTCTTCTTCGACAACACGACCCTCAAAGCGGAGAGCATTGCGCACGCGTTGACTCGCCGTGGTGAGGCAAACGTGCATGAACTCCGGGTCCGGGGTCTTCATAGAATCATCGGCTTTGTAGCCGCAGATGAGTTGGAACTGCAGAATCGGCTCCGGGTAAGTCGCCCGGAAAAGAGTCTTCCAGTTATCCAATCCCAACCAAGTCGGACATCCATCGGCAAGCGGTGGATGTGATGGTGATGTGAGTTTCATGTTACAAAGGCTCCTGGTTGTGACAGGCTTACGCCCATCGGTTGGAGCCGTCAGCGATTTGACTGCACTGACGGTGGTCTGAAAACAGATCCTCCTGAATTGAGAGAAACGAAGTATGTGAAGAGCTGCTCGCCAACTTGCAATACGGGTTTCAGCCGCAAGCAAATGAGCAGCTCCGCACAACGTTAGCTTTGCGGCCAGTGCAGCTCCACGCCGACACCGATCACGAAGCCCATTTTGCCCACCGGACGACCGCAGCGAAGGGTCATGAACATGCCGCCCATGTCGTCGGGTCCGACGTGTGCGATGCGGAATCCTACCTCGGTGAGCGCTTTGACGCAGGCGTAGAGAGGCGCCGGCATCTTTTCGTCTTGCGGACCGAGCAGGCGACCGAGATCAGCGGGGCTGTTCTCCATCTCATGTTCGTTCTCGCGTTCATACTCGAACTTGAGCTCGAGAGCTCCGGTCTGGAAGCTCGCCCGCACCATGGTGGAGAGATTCGGGTCATAGCCGCTCAGGCAGGCTGCGTCGTAGGCCGGGGTGCCGGGCTGAGTAAAATCACCCAGCTTGACGGAAGGGACGACGCCGAGATTGGCGGCGACGGCGCGCCAGGCGCGCTTCATGCGGGGGCTCATCTTCGGGTAGGTGGTGCCGCAGATGACACAGAGAACCGAGCCGTCATCGCAGAGGTTAGCGCGACAGGCATCGGCTTCGTGACCAGCAGCATCGCCCACCGGGCAAGAGCAAGTACCCGTAATTTTCATAAGCAGACTCCTATTTGTTATCCGCATAAGGCGGGGTGGTGAAATAACTCGCAGCTCGTAAAGCTGCAAGGGAGAAAAACAAGCCAAGCCCGACTTGAACCCCGTGAAACTCCGAAGCATCTTTCTTGACTGCTCGAATAGTTGTTTGCGGGATAAAAGCGTTACTGGGTGGGCTTTGCTTGTTTAAGTAAGTCGAGAGAGGAATAAGTTCAGGCTAGTCTCTGGGCAGAGGCAGAGGCAATAGTCTTATATACAAGCGAAACATTAAGCCTGCAGCCCGGAAGACAGACAGGGCAAGCATTAGCGCCTGACAACCCACGCGCCCCGTGGCGCACAGCCCGTGGTGCTTCCACCATGCCCACAGCCCGATCCGCCTCGCGCAGCTGGCCAAGCCCGCAGCGCAGACGAACAGCGCGATGTCACCTTTCGTGCACTGTCACGCTGAGACTCCAGGGGCGCCGCCTGACAGCCCAGATGCGCCAGCTCCGCGAATATTGATTGCGCGAAAGCTTGAATTATGAACAAAACATCGCGCTAACTTACCTATTCTGAAGCTTTTCAAATTGTTTCTGCAGCAGCCGACCGGCTAGTTTTACTGCGCCATTTCCGTCCGCCACAAAAGTCCCGCAAACACCAGAATTTAAGAACAAAAAACTCAAACCGGTCCGACCCTCATGGGGACTGTGTTTGCACTGCTTTGCGGCTGCCGGAAAAGCTTCTATTGAAATAAACAAGCGCCCATGAAGCGCGTAAGAAAGGACACCCTCATGCTTCGATCTTCATCGATCCATCATGTGCCCGAACTTCCCGAACAGGATTTTCCGGCACTTCTCCCCAAACAGCCATACCTGGCGGCAGTCCGTGACATCTCCGACCGCGTCGGCGGTGTCGAAGCCCTTTTCGACCAGAACGGTCGCGTCCGCACCCTGACTGCAATCAGCGACGACGGACTCTGGCCGGAGGTTCTGAGCGGCGAAGCCGAAGATTTCGCCCAGAACTTCATCGACAGCGAAGACATTGTGAAAGCACTCGGACTGCGCAATGTCGAGCTGGAATGCACGAACGTAGTCGACCTGCCCAATCTGGGTAAGCGCGTCGAGTTCCGGCAGCTCCTGACCGTGGACGGCACGCAGCACCCGGTTCGCGGCGGTTATCTGCACGTCTTCATCGACACCGCAGGTCACATTTTCCAGGTCAACAGCACGATCCGCTTCGGCCGCCGTCCGGCAAGCATTGCCAAGATCATCAGCCCGGAAGACGCGATCGAGATCGCGCGCGCATCCATCGGCGTAAGCCAGTGTGAGAACGAGCGAGCCGAGCTCGTGATCTCCTCGCACAACGAGCGCATGGACCCCTGTTACGAAGTGACTCTCAGCACCGCCGCGCCTCGCAAAGTCGTGCTCGTCATTGTCAAAGCCACCTCCGGCCAGGTCGTCCACAAGAAGAACAAGCTCTGCACGGCTGTCAAAAGCATCCGGCTCGAGCCGCGCAAAGCTCGCTCGCGCAAGCGGCAGCCCCGGGCTCAGACGCAGACTTTTACGGCGCCCGGCAAAAGCTTCCTGCGTATCCCCGACCCGAAGCTGAAGCTTCAGGACCAGATCTTCGACGCAGTGCTGGATATGCTGCCCGACCCCAAGGTCCTGAAAAACGACAACTGCATCATCTACCTGGGCGGCAGCAAGAAAGAAGTGCGCGCCAAAGCCGACGGCAGCTTCAAGTACGACGAGTCCGCGCCGGAATTCGCAGCAGTCACGACCTTCTTTGCTTTCAACGCTCAGATGGAACTCTACAAGAGCTGGGGCATGGTCGCACCCGAAAAGCCGATTCCGATTTACGTCCATGACCCCTCGGTTTCGGACAATGCCTACTTCGACCCGGAAGGCTACGAAATCCACATCGGCGTGGGCAGCGGCGTTCCCTTCGGTCTCACCAAGAACATCGCTTACGACCTCGGCGTAACCTGGCATGAAAACGGCCACCATGTCGTTTACTTGCAAACGCCCGGCAAGGACCTGCCCGGACCCGAAGGCGGCGCCATCCACGAGTCGATGGGCGACGTGCTCGGCGACCTGCTCATGGACTTCTGGTTCCGCCTGAAATACGGCAAGGAACTTGGCAGCACCCTGACCGCGCAGGACGTCGATGCCGACACGCGCATCATCGGCAAGTTCGCGATGCCGCCCAATGGCATCCGCATCCAGAAGAACACGGCCAAAACTCCGGACGACAAAACCGGCGAGCCGCACGACGACGGGCTGATCTCCGGCGGCGCCAAGGCAGACCTGCTTGTCGCCATGTGCACGCAGAAAGGCGTGGAGCTCGAGCAGGCGCTTGTCGACTTCGGCAAGCTCTCGCTTTCCGCTCTGGCGCTGGTTCCGGCTCACAAGGTCGGCTTCCAGGATCTGCTCAAGGCTTACATCACGGCCGACAGCAAGCTTTTCAACGGCGCTCACAAGAAGCTGATTGTGAAAGCCTTCGGCGACCACGGCATCAAGCTCAAAGGAGCTTCCAGCCGCTCGGCGGTGGTGGTAAACCAGCTCGGCTAAAGGGAAAGGGGAGCGAGTCGGCTGATGCCGCTCGCTCCCCGACTCTTATTCGGCACCACTGCCAGTATCACAAGAAACTTTGCAGAGGAGATCGCATATGCAAAAGAAAAGCGATGTTGAAAGCGGCCAGAGCCCTGCTATCATGACAGCGAGCAATGCTGAGGGAGCGAACTCTTTGAAACTCCTTGTTTTCGACATGGGTCATGTTTTCGTCGACTTCGACTGGGAAGAAGTCTGCGCAGGCTTTTGCCGCGTGAGCAGCAAGAGTCGAGAAGAGCTGGCCCGCGCACTCAATCACTGCTCCAAACTCGGTTACGAAAGCGGCAAAATCGACACCGCAGGCTTCCTGGCCGAACTCAATCAATGGCTCGGCATCGAACTGAGTCTTGATGAATTCCGCAAACTCTGGGTAGCCAGCTTCCACGAAAACGAAGAAATGGCCGAACTTCTGGGGACTTTGAAAGAGCAAAGACCACTCTACCTGCTCTCCAACACCAACGAAGTTCACTACGATCATTTGCAAGAACAGTTCGACGTCGCTCGTCATTTCGACGAGTTGATCCTGAGCTACAAAGTCGGCAGCGCCAAGCCCGAACACCCCATCTACCATGAGGTTTTGAAGCGAAGCGGACTGAGCGCCGAGCACTGTCTTTTCGTCGACGATCTCGAAGCGAATATCAAAGCCGCCCAGGAAGTCGGATTGCAAACCATCCACTTCAAGGGCGCCGCAGATTTGAAAGAACGGCTCAGCGAGCTGGGCTTCAAGGTCAGTCGATAAGCCCGGGAAAACCGGTAGCAATGAAATCATTTGCGAAAGCAAAGACTAATTGCTGCCGGTTTTTTCTTTCTTCATTTTCTATTATCATCTTTAGTATCTTGCAAGCAAAGCCCAAACAGCAGAGCAGCCGCGTCTTAAAGGGATGAAAGCCCGCCTGGAGGGAAGGAAGTTCTGGACTTCCTTCCCTCCTAATAATTGTGCATTTACAGTGCCTCGATGAGCCCAGAGTCTGCTGAATCGAATTGAATCAAAGCGATCGAAGCTGCTGAAGCACGAGTTCAGCGGCTATCACCCAGATCTTTCGTAGTGCCCCAGAACAGCAGCCAGAGCAACGGATAGGAGAGCAAAGAACTGAGAGTCAGAACGATACAGGCACCCTTGATCCCCCAGAGCAAAACCGAAATCAGGCTCACGACCGCAAAGAAAACCGTAAAGCTGTAACTGCAGAGCGAAACCAGCCAATCGGTGCATTTGGGGTCATAATCCATGCCAAAATTCCTCACGAGAACACGAGCGGAAATGGCAGCGGAAAACTTTGCGACAAGGATAGTGAGCACAACCATGATACTGAGCGAAGCGTAATCCGAAGCAGCACTCGGATCCGCCGTCGCAAATCCGGAAACCTCAGCGCCGCAAAGGGAATTCATTATCAAAATCGCATGCATTGAAATAGCTCCTTATTCGAAGCGCGAAGCCTCCAAATCAAGTCTTGCCTGCGTGAGAGCAAAGGCGCACTTTTCCCATTCACAGAGGCAGCGCTCCAATTCGAGGAAGAAGAACCCCCAGTTGCCCACCGACGAAACAATCGAACGGCGGTTGAGCTTGCACTCGAATTCAAAATAATCGAGTGTCTTCCTTTTGCCTTGCAGAAGACTTTCGGCTTCCTCGATCATCCAGACACAATCCCCGAGGTCCTCATTCGCGACGATTTCACGCATCGCTTCGATACGCGAATGCAGCTCCGCAGCCTCCTTGCGAAGGAGAAGAACGCTCTCAAGCACTTCTGCGCGCTGTTCCACCATAGCCGCAATGAGCTTGTGGCGAGTCGCGAACTCGGAATTCAACTCCTTCGACTTCCGCAAGGCCGCTCTTGCAGTCTCCAGACTGTCACTTGCCTCGAGCATGCACTTGATCTCGTCCAGCCGGACAAGCCTTTGTTCCAGGAGCCGAATCTCGGACAGGGAATCATTCATCTCCCGAAAGCGATTCTCAAGCAGCGCTTTCAACGACTCCTGTTTCTGGGAAAGCTCTTGCTTAGCCTGAGCGACACGCCCCGGCGATATGCCGGTTTTGACGGCCAACTCCAGCAAGGTCTCAATTCGCAGCCGGTTTTCAGCGTATCGGCTCTGCGTATCGGACCAGATCAAATAATGGCTCAGATGCCAATCACGCAGATTCTCGAGGCGAGCATTTGTCGACTCGCGATAAGAAGTTACTGCTCGGTTCAGCAGCCGCATCGCCCGCTGGAAAGAACGACGAGAAGCCCGCAGGGCCGCGTCGTAGGTCTCACGAACAGAATTCATAAAAATCTCCCTGTGAAAGTTACTTCTTTTGGATTTCTTCCAACTCCAGCACTGATAGCCGCTCAGCGACCATGTCACAGCGCGGCTGGACTTTGGCTCCAGGGGCCGCTTTGACAAAACTGCAACTCTAGTCCTCGATTTTTGCTCGCTGTCGCCAGACTGGAAACACCAGCCCCGCAAAGGTGATTCACAATCGAGATCGCTTGCATTGGAATACCGGCTTTTGAGAAGTGCTCAGAATTTGAAAGCTAAATGACGCAAAAGCAACGGCTGCCAAACGCAATCCTCAACAGTACTTACAAACTATCGCGCAGCCTCCAAATCGATCTTTGCTTCTAACTGAGCGTACAGACACTCTTCCCATTCCCAGAGACAGCGCTGCAAGTCCTCGAAAAAGAACCCCCAGACACCGACCATAGAAACAAGCGTCCGGCGTTGGCTCTTCCACTGACGTTGCAAAATCTTGAGAAATTCCCTTTTTCCGCGCAGATGTCTTTCAGCCTCAGCGATCAACTCCAAACAATCCGCAAGCTGCTCCTTAGCGACGATATCACGCATCGCTTCGATACGCGAATGCAATTTCGCAATCTCCTCGCGAGTGCGAAGAATGTCCTTCCGAACGCATAAGCGCTCCTGCACCCAACTCGGAACTCGCGTGGTCAACCCGAACTCGTAGTTCAATCTCTTCGACTTCCGCAAGGCAGCGCTTGCAGTCTCCAAACTGTCACTTGCCTCAATCATAGACTTGATCTCGGCCAGACCGACGAGCCCTCCCTCCAAGTGCTGAATCTCGCGCCAACACGCGTCCCTCTCCCCGCATTGACTCTCAAGTGACTGTTCCAACGCTTTCAGGTGATTGGAGAACACCAGCTCAGCCTGAGAAACAAACGCAGGAGCCACGTAGGTGTTTGTAGTCAGCTCCTGCCATTCCGCAAATCGCCGTTGGCTTTCAGCGTAACGGCGCTGCGAGTCGGACAAGATAGAAGTCCAGTTCTGATGGGAATCCCGCAGGTCCTTGAGGCGGGATTTTGTGGACTCACGATAAACATTAGCAGTGCGGTTTAGGAAGCGGATCGCACTGCTGTAAGAACGACGAGAAGCTTTGCAGGCAGCTTCATGGGACTCACGAACAGAATTCATAAAAATCTCTCTGTGAAAGTTACTTGATTTGAGTTTCTTCCGGCACAGGCATGGCAACCGGCTCGACGACCGTATCACCGTGCGCCTGGACTTTGGCTCCATGAGCAGCTCTGACAACGCTGCAATTGTAAGCCTCGACTTTTGCGCCGGGATTGGCCTTTACCAGAGGACAGCTATGGGCCTCCAGAACAGCGCCATTGTCCACTTTGACAATCGCGCAATTGTGAGCAACAAATCGAGCTTTGCCCATGACTTTGACCTTCGGCAGGTAGCTTTTATCGTTGAGACGATCGCGATATGGACGTCCGTAGATATGGACGGAGCCATCCGCCTCGATCTCGATATCGCAAAAGTATTTGTAAGATACCTGCCAGCCGAAATCTGCGCCGCCACCCGCGACCTGCGCGCTGCTCACAGACTGGTCATAATCGTCATCGGCAAGCTCCGACGCCGGATCATCGCAACCAGCCAGCATCGAAAACAGGAGAATGAAGAGAGAAGCAACGCTCAGACGAATCTTTTCGAACATCTTTGAAATTCCTTGGTCAAGGTTAAACGGTCGGGGCGGCGCTCACAAAGAGCACCGCCCGTAGTGCAGTCAAGACTCAACAAATGACTCAACGGAAGCAGACCGGGCTTCAGTACGGATGGTCATAACCACTATGAGCCAGGTCCGGCAGATACCTCCAGATCAGCTCCCTCAGCTCGGCATAGCGAGTCGCATCGGCCAACTCGTTTGCTTCTTTGATCGTTTTTTCAGGACAGCCTCGCCTGCGGGCCGTCAGTATTTCGCGCTGCGCCAGTCTGTAATCATAGGCATCCAGCTCTGAGGCTTGGCTCAACTTTCTGGATAGGTTTTGAATTTGAATTGCGATATCCTCCAGCACCTCGAAATCTCGCAATTCAGCAGAAATGGCTTGATCAAAGTTCTGCAAGAGACTGCCGACCCGACTTCGCAAAGCGCAGTTAGCAGGTCTCAGCCCCGGCGGCGACGGACCCTCGGTCTGCAACCTTAGAGCAAGCAGATCAAGTTTGAACTGCTCGCTGATACAGGTCAGCGCCTCGGCTTTGCTCATTTTAGGGAAGCGCTGCAGGAGGGATTTTCGCTCCCGCTTTCGTTTGCGCGCAATCATCTCCTCGTCGAGCCACACGCCCACGAGCCCTACGAAAAGCATCAGCCCTCCAAAACCAATAATTCCCAAGAAATTGGCGAACGGATCGCTGCTCACATCTAGCTCCTTTGCAAGTCAAACAAATGGTCAGGATAAATTGTTGTTCCGAACCGATCAGCCCTGTCGACTTTAGGTCCTGCCGCCATGAGCAACGCATGCGTCTCTTCACCGGATGACAGGCGTAATAATCTGCGTCGCATCAAAATCGGAAAGAAGCGGTCAGAAGTCTCTATTTACAGAGAACTGCAGGTTAAATGAATCTCCACTGAAAAGTCTGAGGAAAGAGAATTTATATCTAGATTTAGATACCGGGAACGTCCGAAATCAATCACCGAATCACGTAAATTCATCCCGGCCGACACAAGTTAGACATGAATATCCTTTTCAACAGCAATTTTTTTATCACCTAGCCCGATGCCACTCGTTGCCCCGATATTCAAAGAGCGACTAACGACAATGCCCACTTATTGAACCGGGCGACAATTCGGACATAAACGAAAACGATTCGGCCGAAATAAAACAGCATCTGTTTTTGACTTGTTTACTTCGTGAGTAAAACCAAAGATTTGAACCCTCTGAAAGCCTTACTTTTGGGCGGTTTTGGCATGCTCCAGGCTGCGGTGATAGCCGCGATCTTCAAGACCCCGATCAACATGATTTCCTGGTTCATGCGCAACTGAAGAGCTGTTTTTAGCTCGCCCCAGTCGCGCTGAACTATACACGGACTTCGTTTTGAGCAGAAATCAATTCCTTGCTCTGCGGCCAAGCGGGCGGGGGACAGTTCGGCAGGATGTAGAAC
>JAIEPM010000092.1 GCA_019748395.1 Candidatus Obscuribacterales bacterium | reverse complement strand
CGAGGTCAGCGATTCACTCAAGGAAAGTAAGCCGACGCTGCGTTGCAAACTCTCAACTTTGACACCACCGGTGGCAGGCACCACTTCAGCGACGCTCAACTTCGCATAGCCATTCAGCGTGTTCATCAATGCTTGCACGTTTCCACCGTCCTGCATTGAGTCAATCAAACGCTTCGTCAGGTCGCGAATTTCCTGGCTCTCGGCGCCGGGGCGGTGGCTGTTGCGCTTGGCCATATTTTGCATCGCAGTCAAATCAGAGTCTTTGATACCAAAAGCATTAAGCGACAGCTTAAACAAACGCTCAGCTTCGGCGCGATCGTTTTTGTCAAAAAGCTTCAAGTTGGCGATTACGCCCAAACCTTCGCCGTACTTGCGCAAAGTTTCCTGCAAATCTCTTGCCTGCTCTTTAACCCTGGCATCAGTCGAATTGCGATTCTTTTCAATGAACTCGTTGGCTTCTTTGATCATCTCATCTGGAGCCTTGCCGACTAAATCGTCGCGATTTTTGCCTAGCGCAGCAGCAAGCTTGTCCAGAACGGCTTCACGAGAGCTTTCGAGCGAACCTTCAGAAACCATGAAAGGCGGCATGCGCATCATTATTGCAGCAGCATCCTGCCTCAACGCACGATCCTTCGAATTGAGCGCGATATCAAGCAACGTCGATTCAGCTGCCCATTGGCCGCTGCGTGCCTGAGAGAGAGCAAGACCGGCGGCGAGCCGAACACGATCATCATATTTATCGGAGGTCAATTCTTTGAGCTGCTCAAAGCGCGGGTCGTCAACCTCTAGCGGCAGCCCTTTAGTTGCCATCAGAATGCGCTGAACTGCATCGTGAACGTCTTCGTCAAAACCGTCCACTTTGCCTTCTTTGTTTTTCTCCAGAGCTTCCGTGTTTTTCGGCAACAACTCGGCGCGAGTGCGTGCCGTACCTTGCGGAGGCGAAATGCGGTCATTCTCGGCAAGAACACTCAACCACTGGCGATCAAACATTTCCTGGGCGCGCATGCGAAGTTGCGGCGGCATTTTGTCATTCTCGGCACGTGATGTGACAGCGGTGCGCATGGCGGCGTAAGCATCACTGTAGGTTTCAAACGAGGCTTTGCCATGTTTGTCCAAAAGCGCAATCATTGCAACGGTGCTTTCTGATTTATTGATTTCAACTTCTTGCGTGCCGCGCACAAGCTCGCCTGCTTTCTTGAGAATTTCTCGTTTAGCTTCCGGAGAGGTTTGTGGGTTTGAAAGCAATCTGTCCAAACCATCGACCAGAATCTTTCGGCTTTGATCTGACGCCTTGGAGTCATTACCAAGAGCGCGAAGAATCTCATCCTTCAGCAATTTCAAATTTACTTTGTCCGAACTTTGCGAGCACAAGTCACGCATTTTTTCGGCAATTCTTCTCTCGGTTGCAGGCCACGGGTCATTTTGTGGGCCGTAAATTTCAAGATTGTTCCGACTTGCATAACTGTTCCTGTCGCGCTCTTGCCTGGCGCTCAGTTCCCTGAAGCCCGGTTCGACACCGGCACTGCGATCCTGGCTATCTCTCGTTTTCATGAACGGGTCGCCCATGCGAGAACCGTTGCGAACCAGACTACCCAACGAAAGCACTGCGGCGTCTTTCTCGGACACAGTCTTCCCGCCGACTTGAACAGTCTTCGCGTCAGAGCCGCTCATTGCAGCCGTGGACAAATCATCCACACCTTTGTTAAAGGCTCTTACAGCAGCGTTTTGAGCAATAAGTTCGAAATAAATGAGATTAGTTCTGGCAATGTCTTTTACAAAACCCTGCGTCCAGAAACTTTCTATCGTAGACACAGAACTATCCCAAACACGCGCCAAATTTGTAAATCGGTCTTGCATGAAACCCCAGGTTTCGTGATTTACAGTAGCAGGGTCTACATATTTGAAGATATTGTTAGTTCCGCCAGCCAGCGCGGGAAAGCGGGCTTTGAGCATATTGTCGATATCGGGCGCGGTGTGATATTCCTGATTCTGTTGGGTCCTTGCATCAGCAACTTCCTGCCGAGAACGCTGAGAGTTGCGATCTCTAATACTGCCTGTCGGGTCATAATAGCGAGCGATTCTTTCTCTAACTGCTGCATCCGGCTCAGACGAAGCAAGCGGCGCCAGCATTTCTCGCCGCTCTTTATTTCGAGCCACCAGACTCTCGATAGCATCCAGCGCCGCCATGCGCACCGCTGGTGATGCCTCCGTTTTTGAATCGACACATCTTTTCAAAAGGTCCATCTGTTCTTTGTCTTTGACGCCCATGTTGCCGATTGCTCTTAAAGCGGCGGCTCTTACTTCAGCTACCGACTCACTGGCACTGTCTGCACGTCCCATAAGTTTTGCAACGACCGCGCGCTTTAGCGCCTTGTCATCGCTATCCTTGACCATGGCAGTCACAGCTTCGATAATTTGTAAACGAGCCTTCGCAGCTTCAAGTTGCTTGCCCACAGCCTCCTGTCCTTGAGGCGGCGTCAAGTTATTGATTGCATCAAAGGCTATCTTGTTAAGCCACTTCCCTTCCGGGTCGGCCATATTCAAACTGGTAAGCGGCGAGCCGCCCTCTCCGTCGGCAGTCAGCGCCTTCAATGCTCGCGCCGCAATTTCCGGCTGCTCTTTGTTGCGCAAACATTCCAATAATTGCTCGGCGGCTTTTTTGTCTATCTTGCCGAACTCGCCTTGCATAGAATTGCGCAGAATCATTTCGGCAGCAAGCAATTTGCGCTCCCAAGCTTCCTTGGTGGTCGGCTTGGAAGCTGCGTCAGCCTCAAGTATTTTGGCTAGCTCGTCTTCTTTTATGCCCGGAGGATCTTTCAAGAAGAAATCACGAATGCGATCTCTGTCTGTATTATCAAGATTCTCCTTACGCAAAAGCGTAAGCGCCAGTGCAGATGTAGCTTTGATATCTTTATCGTCGCTGCTCTGCGCAACTTTCTCTAGTCGCTTCAGTAAATCTGCCGAGCTCAATCCGGCAGTCGCCCCTCGGGCTTCCATAATTCCGCGAGCGGCAAGACTGCCCTCTCTCAGTTTTTCTTCTACTTTGAGTCGGCTGACTAATCCGGCCAAATCAGTAATGGCTCTCAGCCGTTCTTCTTTGCTAACACCCTGGGCTCCTTCAATTCTGGATAAAAGAAGATCGCCAAGCTGCTCGCCGGAAACAAGCCCGGTTTCATGCATTGCCGCAGCTTTCTCTAAGCGCTTTGCGGCATCTGTTTCTTCTCTTAAATCAGCACCGAGCAACTTGACCAGCTCGTCGGCTTTGATTTCTTGCTTTATATCAAGTGGACCAACTTTGTTTTCCAAAACGACTTCGTCGCTTTGAATCAGCTCCGTAAATTCGGGCACTCTTTCAGTGCGTTGCGTGATTGTCTCCGGCCAGGAGCCATCGGGCTTACGCGATAGTGCAAGCATTGCCATCGCCGCAATTTTTCGCACATTCGGGTCAAAATTGGTTTTGTCACCCTGCGCGGTTTCAGTCAGCTTAGCTTCAGACAGCTGCGATTCTTTGAACTTATTGTCCTGTAATTTATTGATGGCATTACCGTCGTAGCGGAAATACTTCATCAGCTCCTGAAGATATTTTTGCTTATCCTCTTCTTTAGTTCCGGGCTTGGAAAGCTCTTTTACTTTGGCAATAATCGCCTCAGCTTCTTCTTTAGATTTGCCTTCCAGACCGGGAAGACTATCCATATATCTGCGGAAATAATTTTCTGTTTTTTCGGAGGGCTTGTTGCCTGCCTTGATCAATTTTTCCATTGCCGAAGTATCGGCGAAATCTGCCTGACCAAAAGCATCACGCGAGGCTTGAAGAGCGTCCGGTCTATACGGGGCTCTGAAACGCTGTGTCATGCCGACTGCGTCCCAGGCAAACATGCCGACAAAAAGTTTTTCGCTTACATTGAACGCGGCGTGAGTGACATTTTCTGTTGTTTGCAAAATCGGCCAGGCTTCATGTGCACCGGCTCGAGCCATCTGAGTGGCGCGCACGAAGTCTTCCGTGCCTCTGATGCTCGTGATCGCGCCGTCGGCCGCGCGAACAAGCCCCGGGCTCGCCGCTTCACCGAGAGCGCGCACCGCTTGCGGTGCTTTCATCCAGGAAGCCAGAGAATAACCGGCGTGAGTCAAGAAATAAGCCGTGCGCAAATCGCTGACGGTTTTCATCCATGGTATTTCGTGCGCTCCGGCATTATGAAATACACCGGTTGCGCCCAGACCTATTTCAAAAAGTCCTTTGCGCACCATACTGCCGACAATGCCTTTCGGCAACTGTGTGGCTAATTCGGTCTTCATTACCTGCCCGCCGATGGCGACAGCTTCTTTTGCACCAAGCTGGGCTACTTTAGCAGCAGCGGTCAACTCACCAAATCCGCTCACAACCATGGCTGCATCCATCGTGAGTGTGATTGCTTTCTCGCCATAGTGTTTGATCTGCTGGCGAGTTTTCCAGTCGGCAAGGTCCTTTGCCTGAATCATTTCCACCTGACCAGGTCCGGTTTGAACGGCGACATAATCATCAGGCTTGTACTCGGTTGGCTTTTCCGATTTGACGCGATGTTTGTCCTCGGCAAAACTATTTAGATAGCCATAGGGCGGAACTTCCTGGTAGGCGACATCAGAGGAAACGAATACTTTGGTCACTTTGCCGAAAGCATCACGCTCTTCCTTGATGTCCATGTCGTAACTCAAGAGGTTGAAATTCTGGTAGCCACCACCGGGAGACTCAGTGCGGCCCATTGTCCATTGCTGAGTTGCTGGGTTCACCCAGCCGTGTTCTACCGGGTATTCTCCAAAACCGGCGACATGATTGCGGTCTTTCAAAACCTCTCCCAGCGCCTGCTTTGATGGACCTTCATATTTGTCGCACCAGGCCGAAAGCTGGTCTAGCTTTTGCCGGTTCTCGTCGCTCTGCAAGCGCAGGTCTTGAATCATGTAGCGGCTGAAATCGATATTTGTTATCTTGCCGCTTGGATCTCGCTTAATTTCAATACCTGGAGGCAAATTCTCTTTATCAAGAGCAGCGCTCTGAAAATTGGTGCCCGACTTTTTCAAATAATCAATGGCTTCAATCACACGAGTCATGCGATTGTATTGATTCATGGCTTGCTCTACAGCAGAGCACCAGGTTTCTTTATCCATGCCGTCCGGGCGGCGCCAGCCTTCCGGATACTTGCCATCTTTGATACCATCTTCGACTTTTTTGTTGAGGTATTTTTCAAGACGTTCTATATAGTTTGTATGCAGCGACTTCTCGGCAGCCGCAGTCCAGTCGCCCGCGCGAGAGAGCTTGCGAATGTCTTCGAGTTTCGTGGGGTCGACATCGAGATATGCCTTACCCTGTCGAATTTCCTGCCTCAGCTGCTCTGAGCTTTTGAGAATATCTTCTTGCTTGCCTGCAATTTTGAGCGGAAAGCCGGGCGGCAGTTCAAGCAACTGCTTGTCGAGCGCACCAAGCAAATCGGGCACGTGTCCTTTTTCAAAAAATTCTTTGAGCTTCTTGAATCCTTCTTTACTTGCGTCACCAAACTCAGGCAGGCGATTGAACTTTCCGGGTTGACCTTCGACCGCCTCACCAAGTTCCTTCTTGAGTTTGTCTAGAAATTCCTTCTTGTCTTTATCGGATGGAAATTTCAATTTGTCGGCATAAGTAACGAGCATGCCATGAAGTTCTCGCAATTGCTCAAGTTCCGCCTGTTTGGCCGGCGGCAAATTAGCTACTTCGATAACTTCCCGGCGAATATCAGCGGCGGGAGCTTTTTCTTGCGGCTTTTCACCGGCTTTGGCTTCAGGCTTGTCGGCTGGTTTATCGCTTGCTTTGTCGCTTGGTTTGTCTGCCACGGCGGTCAACTGCAGTTCTTGCGCGCGATTAACAAGCTCGGTAAAGAGCTTGGTCGCATAATCGCTCAAGCCCGAACTATCAGGCTGGTCGCGCCTTTATCCTCATCAAGATCTGTGTTATCAGTCTCGCCGGTTTTACGATTGCTCATTTCCAGTCCTCTACCTCAACGTCTTCCACCGCCAGACCAGGTTGCCGATGGTCTGTAGTCTCCCGCGGATGCCGGGCTGCTGAGCAGCCAGGGCAGCACCACTGCCGCCACCATGACCATGGCCCCAAGACGGCCGGAAGCTTCCTTTGCGAAGCCTCTGAATCCGCCGCGCCCACGGCTTTCGTAATAACGCTCAATTTCTCGTCGCGCTCTTTCTCTAACTTCTTCTTTTTCAGAAAGCAAGTCTCGCTCCAGCTCTCTTGCTCGAGTTTCCGGCATGCCTGCTTTCTTCAAAGTTTCGCGCAAATGCCCTTCATCTTCCAATCTCTTCAAGACAGTTGCACGTTCAACCGGGTCGCGCAACTTGCGCTCAAGATCAGCGAGAGTAACACTCTCAGGCGCAGCCGCCGGACGTTCCATACCCGTCGCCGCACCGGGCGTAGCGCTGGCGGCAGCCACAGGAATCTTCAAATCGAGATAAGCATGAATAGTAGCCATCGCCGCGGCATCTCCACTGCGATATTTCTCGACAAGGCTTTCAAATGCCCGGCGATCCGCTTCAGTCCACTTCTTATCGCCCTTCAATTCATCAATCTGATCAAGACATGATTTCAGGAACTCGCCGACTTCAGCACGATTGGTCAGACTGAGAGCAGCAAAGTCACCTTTCCTCAAGTCTTTGGCCAGGTCAAGACCTCTGCGCTCGACATCAGTCAAATTCATCGCCGGCGGTGCCTCGACCGCCGCCGCCACGTCGGATTGAAATGCTTTTCGATAGGCTTCAAGAGCAGCTTTTTGCGCGGCAGCATCTGCCGGAAGGTTAAACAATCTGGCTAAATCTGCCTCTGTCTTGCAGGATTCCACGCGATCATAAAGCTTCTCCCAATCCGCAGATTGAGGTCCTTCCGGTGTAAGTAAAATTGCATCGAGTATATGATTCTTGAGTTTGCTCAAATCGCTGCCATGAGCCTTAATTCCATCAAAAACCATTTTTTCAAAATCTGCCTTGATGTTATCTCCAGCAGCCTGCCGAATACTCTGCAAGAGTCCGGCAGTATTAGCAAGTTCAGAGAATCCGGCGAAATTGTGCCTTCCTCGAAGTTCGGAAATTGCCGGAGCCAATTCCAGCGCTTTTGCTTCGGACTTTCCGTCAAGCACCATCAGTGCCGCGGCATCATGCACCGACTCCAGGGGCTTGCCGTTTTTAGCGAGTTCCTCCGCCTTGGCTCTTATCTCGTCGGCTTTAGCTTTGTCTGCACCATATAAACTTTCAACCTGCACGTTGCGCACAGCCATTCCAGCCAGTTCTTCAGCTTTCAAGCGCGGTAAAGCAGATCTGATTCTTGCCATTTCGCTTATTTCAGCACTGCTTAGAGCCCCTGCTTTGCTGTAAATCCTGCCCGATTCCTGTATCGTCACCGCGCTCAAACCGGCGGCTTTCATATCGCCATGCATTTTGTTTACAGCTTCAAGATCTGCAATCGTTGCATCCGGTAAGTAGTTCTTTCTGACGGCATGCAGACCTTGTGCCGTGGCCGCATCAACTTTCAGCTGGCTTTGCAAGGTCCGAATTCGGTGCACCTCAGCCAGGTCTTTGACAGTAGCCAGGTCTCGAGCTTGCGCTGCCTTTGCCGAATCATAATTACTTCTTAGCTCAGATGCGTTCCAAGTTTCGGCGTCTTTGCGCAAAGACCGCTTCATTTGAACGGCTTCACCGGCAGCCTCCGTCGACAATCCACCTTTCTCAAGTTCTATAACCGTTTGAACATCCTTCATACTGAACTTGCGGAAATCTTTTGACAGATCTTTCAGTTCTAGATATTTATTGGCTATCGCATCTTTTTCAGCATTTGACAGTTTCGAAAGCTCAGGATCAGCGTCAACTTTTGCGCGGGTTTCAGCAAAGGGTCTCATATCTGTAGCGGCGCGGCTGGCGGCTTCGCCATTTTGAACGCCATCTGCCATCAAAAGCATTTCCGGGTGCTTCGACCAGAAATCAGCTTCGCTCATTCGACCCGCCCTTGCATCCTGCAAATCGCGAGTCATTTGATTGAACTTTACAGGATCAGCCAGATCGCCAAAAGCTTTTATGAGCGCAGTGTGCGAAGGGCTGTTCAGTCCGTATTTCTGCAGCTCGCGAGCGAGATCCCCTTTCAAATCGCGAACATTGCCGACAACTTTGAAATCACGGGAAACATTGCCGTTATCGTTTCTAGTTGTGCGCACCAATATATCGCCATTATCGTAAATTCGAACTTCAGTCGGGCGAGCACCGGAGCGGTCATCGCCGGTCATCCCCACATAGCTGCGATTTTCGTATTGTCTCGGCAGCCCGTTCTCGCTGCCTCGGCCTCCCAATTGCAAATCAAAATCAAGCTTGGGCATCTTGCCTTTGCCGTAAAGAGCATCGCGAGCATTGAATTTATCAAGTTCTACCGCAGCTCTGGTGCTTTGCTCAAAGAAGGTCGAAGCCGACACTTGCTCAACAGTAGAGTGCCGTGCGGCCTCAGCCGATTGACCAAGGTGATAGAGCCCTGCATCACCAGAGCGCCTGAATTTATCGGATATTTCGGTAACTTCCTGGTCCGTTGTTTTTACCGGTTTGCCGCTTTCCTCACTCATCAAGGCAGCTTCAGTCGGTGTCGCCACCGGTGCGAAATTGAAAAGTTCACCACCCAGGCGGCTGCGCAAACCGGCAATGTCGAACTGACGCGGGGCGCTCTGACTGCACCCTTCAAAGCGCTGCCTGACAGCTTCTCTCATGGCAGGTGTGGACTGGGAGTCTATTATATGCTGAATTTGCTCACCCTTAAGCATGGCGCCTAAGCGCTCCAGAACTTCGGTGGATTTCACTTTTGAGGGATCAGCATTGCCGGTGCTTTTGTCCCAGCCCATAGATCCTTCATCCAGGGTTAAAGAACCTGGATATCTCGATTGACCATTGTTCCAGGTTTTCCGCAGCTTGCCGTCCTTGCTGTTAGCAATAGCAGGGTCTTCCGCGCTGTTAAGAGTCCTATACTGGTTAGCTCCCTGTCCAGGCTCATGCATTGCGAAATCAAGAAATACTGTTTTACCTGTTTTCAGGTCAATGAGCTGTCCATCTATCTTCAAGTTGTCCGCGGTAGAGCCGCCGGCCGAGGGAACGAAGACCCAATTTCCGGGAGGCAACTTGCCCTCGCGAATAGCTTTTGTCAGGGCGGCTGGATCATTCAAGGCATGCTGCAGAGCCTGCGAGGCGGCATGTTCGTAGCCATGCCCATCTTTAGCAGGCTTGCCAGTCATATCTAAGGGCGGGTTTTCCTTGTGTTTTGCAGCTTGAGCCATCGAATCGGCGGCAGCTTTCAAACCTTCAAGATTTTCAGCAGTGATCAGCCTGTCGATCGGCGGGAAGATGCCCTTTGGATAGTTGGCGATGGTTTTTGCGATTTTCGAAAGAGCCTCTACACGAGCTTGCGCTTCTGGTCCGTTGGCTTTTGCAAGCTCGGACATCGCTTCGATTAATCGGCGAAACTCAGCCGACCTTGTGCTGTTGCCGCTTTTATCCAGCGTTTCAAGAGCCGAGCGCAACGATTCTTTTTGCTTGTCGTCAAGTTTGCTGTTGTCGCCAACTAGAGTTTTCCAGTTATCTTCCAGATGCTTTACGTCGGCATTCTTCGGAACAGCCATTTCCAGCACGGACTCGGCAAGCTCTTTGCGAGCCATCGTTTTTTCTTCAACACGTTCCAGCTTGAGCGAGCCGTCGGCATTCTTACCTGCAAGCGTCCATTCTTGCACTTTGCCGTCGGCAGACTTGAGATTGTATTTTGCGCCAATCTCCAGTTCCTTTCCTGGATTTTGCTTTGCCAATTCGGTCGCGTCCGCTTTTACCTCTTCGCTGCGTTTAAGCTTGATACCACCTGTAGTGCTATCGTAACCCTGCACGGTCCAATCTTTTCCTTCAGCACTTATGCGCTGACCTGCGACAAAATCGCGACCGTTTACTGTATCTTGAGACGATTGCAGGGGTCTGTAAGCAGCCGCATCGGCATTTCCATAAACTCGAGCCCGTGCATCAAATACCTCTTCCTTGCCGTCCAGCTTTACAGTATTCCAGACGTGCGCACCGCCATTGCCGCGCACGATAGACGACTCAAGGCCCAGTTCATCAGCAAGAACTTTGAACATCAAAGCTCGCTGAGCGCAAGCACCATTGCCCATAAACTCGGAAAGCAATTTTTCTTTTCCGGCGTTTTCTTTCATGATCTGACGATAGCGAGCATCAAGAGCTTTCTCGTCACCGTCGGGCGGTCCCATAATTTTGTTGACATACTCGGCAAGCGCCACGGCGCGATCGCGCGGTGGCAGATCGGCAAATTGCTTGCGAGCGTCTTCAATAAGTTCGTTCAATTTGCTGTCGCGGCTGCGATCTACAACTGTCGCCGCGCGATCGGACGCGTTGAAACTGCCATCCGGAGCGAATTCTCTAAATTGTCCGGCACTGCGGAAGCCATCTTGAATTTTGTCCGTGAGTACATGATTGCGAGCATAATCATTGGACTGCACGATTGCTTTGGCTGAAATACCGGAATTTGCATTTTCAGCAGCTTCCTCAAGTAAATCAAGCAATTTAATCGGCTGCTCTCCCGGCGGCAATGCCTGCAAGTCGCTGCCGACTCCTTGCTTGCCTTTAACTCCCTCGTCGGATTTACTAATGCTCAAGCGCTCATCGCTGGGCGACAGTTCCTTAAGGGCAGGCAGCTCCTGCAGAACGGCTTTGCCGTTTTCCTCGCCTTTCATAAAAAGCGAACCGTTGCCATCCTTATAAAGCTTGGCAAAACCCAGATCAAGCTCCTGGTAGTTTCGTCCATTCTCATCGCTGACGCGACCATCGACTTGCTTGAACTCGCGTGACTCGCCGAGGCTCTGCCCTGCGGACTTTGCGAAGACCGCGGTGCCGGTATTTTTGTCAAAACCAAATAGCGCGGCGCTCTCGCCCATGTAGGCAGCATCACGCCTGGAGCAGGCATCCGGACACGACTCAGCAAGCTGCTTCACAAAGCGCTCATAGATTCCGGAGCCAGACTGCTTTTCGGCAGTATCCAAGAGGCGCTCAAGTTCTCGAGAACTCTGGGTGGCGTCACTTTTCGGAAGTCCGCTATCTTTTGATGCGACTGAAGTTGAGGATTTAGAATCGGCAATAGCGACATACTCGTCGGCTAATTTATAAGCATCTTGCTCATTAGCGTCGCTTTCTTCGAGTTCTTTCGGGTCGTCAACTAGCTTTTCGTCCCTAGCCACCGGCTAACCTCCTACCTCTGGTTGCCAGCCACTCCCGAATATATTCGAGTTTCAACCCGGACTGGACACTTGTCAAGAGCGATTTAATCAGCCCTCTTATTCCATATGCCCACAAGCCTTCCTTATATGCTTAAATTCCCCAAGCCAATTTTTCCCTGGCAACTCGACGTTGACACCACCATCAGTATCACCCACAAAGGAACTCCCCGGGAGCGCGGGGGACTTAGCCTTCTACGTCAAGATTGGCTTGCCTGAGCAAATTGAGCATGTCCGGGCTGACGTGGGCTCCGGTTAGAACTACTCTTTTTAATCGTCTAAAAGAGAGAAAGTGCTTGGCACCATCATCGTTTACCTGCGTAAAGGAACAATCGATTTCTTCCAAAGCCGGACAGCTGCTCAGGTTTATGATCGAAACATTTGCAGCAGGCGACTGCTTTAAATTCAGGGAGCGCAAAATGGGCAAATATGCCAGGTTTCGCAAGGACTCGGCAGGGAAATAGCTTTTGCTCAAGTCAAGTTTTTCAAGAGAGCGAATGAACTTCAGCTTTCGAATTACATTCTCTCCAACAGGCTCTTCGTGAAAGCTTAACTCCGCCAGCCCTTTGATCTTTTCCAGTTGCGCCGACTCAGCAAGATGAATCAGCAATTTCGCTGCAGCAGAACGCCAGGCCGACTCCGCTGCACCATTAGATATGGACAAGAGCTTATCTTGTAACTCAGCCAAAACGCGGTCAGACAGCCGATCATATTTTGCCTGGAACAATTGCAGCTTTTCCGGAGAACAAGCAGCACTGCCTGCCTGAGTGCATGAACGAAGTATGCTTTCAAGCCCCAGAAGACTCAAGAGAGGGTGCTCAAGAAAATCCGAATCAGAAAGTTCATCAAAAGCCAGACCCAGCAAAATGTGCATCCAGAGCCCATCATCATCAGCAAAAGTCGGCGTTTTTTCCGATAATGCAGCTTGGAGTGAAGCAGCAAGATTAAAGCAATAGCGCTCAATCACAGCCACATTAGCCGCAATTCTCGACCAGGCATCCTGAATGTCTGTGCCCAGAGAAACGCCTTTGTAGGGCAGCGGCAAGTAAATGATTTTGCCGTCGAGCTCCAGTTCTTTAATTTTGCAATCAGGGCTTTGAGGGAAAAGCGAAATCGCAGAAATCAAATTCGGATTTGGTGTTTGCTGCAGGGCGTCAATCAGTTCTTCTAGACTCTCGTCAAGATCAGATCGGAAGAGCG
>JAIEPM010000230.1 GCA_019748395.1 Candidatus Obscuribacterales bacterium | reverse complement strand
ACGGCTGCCTGATCACCAAACTCGATACACGACACGCACGCTGTGGCGTGATTGTCTTTTGGCGGGCAAGTTCTTCATTCACCTTGCCTTGACAGAAAACACCGTATCTACGCCTGCTAGCCCGATCTTACCCACCCAGGCAGTCAATAGCCCAGTGTTATCGCCCCGATAGCCTAGTTAGAGCTGTAATCACCGAGAAATTTGTTCTTTTTGCCAAGGTACGATGGAAAGTAGTAGAAGCACCGCTGCTGGTGCGTGTTATTTAGCCTCGAATATTACTGTGCTATTCTTTTGCAAGTTCAGAATGTTTTGCAGAGGAGCTGATTGCTTGAAATCAAAGCTCATTTCTATGATTGAGGCTGAGTTGAAGTCGAAAGAGCGATTTCTTCTGGGGATTTGCGGCGCGCCGGGCGCTGGTAAAAGTACTCTGGCTGCCTGGCTCGTTGAGGCCTATAACGAACTGCACAATGGGCAAGCCGTGCTTGTGCCGATGGATGGCTATCATCTTTCCAATGAGGAGCTTGAGCGGCGTTCTTTACTCGCGCTCAAAGGCATCCCTGAAACTTTTGACGGCGAGTCTTTTTTAGCCAAAATCGAAGCAATCAAATCTTATCCGGCTCAAAATCATTTTTGTCCTCGCTTTGACAGAAGCATTGAGGCTTCGATCGAAAATGAAATCAAAGTTTTTCCCGAACACAAACTAATCGTAGTGGAAGGAAATTATCTCTTGCTTGAAAGCCCGCCCTGGGTGCATTTGAAACAGTTTTTCGATCAAGTCTGGTTCATTTCAGCAAACGAAAACTTGCTTTTGCCCAGATTGCAAGTCCGGCATCAATTAGCAGGACGCTCTCCTGCCGCGGCTCGGGAAAAACTTGAATCGACCGATCTTCCAAATGCCAAACTGGTGGCTCAGTCAAAAGCAAGGGCTGATTTCTTGATTGAGGCCGAAGATTTGCATGACCCGTCGATTCCTGCGGCGCTCTGAGAAAGCCGAACCTTAAGTCCAAAACTAAGCTCCCGTTCAGATGCTTACGATTAGCCCGGATTAATGGAAGGGCTTGGGTTTGCGGTTTTCCATGCTTACATCTTGCGAGGCTATCAAAATCATTACGAGATTGCTATTGGGATAATGGCTTTCTACCCTTCTACGTCCGCTATCCCGGCTGAATTTTCAAAATCCGTGCCGTAGTCTGTCTGAGAAAAACTTATGCCGGGGCGCCCACTCTTTGATTGGTCGAAGAAGCTTGGCTTGTTAGGTTATCTGCACAGTTTCTTTTTCAAACCCCCTTGCACTTGGTTTTCGTCTAGCTACCCAGTTTGCAGCAATTAGAGTGAAAAATAGTCGCCTCCTTTTGGGAGAGCAAACTTTCACGGGCTGCCACTCATGCGAGTTTTGCTTTGACTGGATTCAGTCCGGCAAGCTTTCGCGTCTAGCACGACCTGACTTGCAAGCACAGCGCTCCTGAAGTGCTGTTGTCTAATAGAAAGGAGTGAAACATGAGCTTCGAACTCTTGTTTCTGATTGTGCTTGCCGGTCTTTTCGGTCCCCTGCTTTCAGGTAATCGCAGATTCACTCTGCCCCTGGTTGTTGGAGAGATCATAGCCGGTATTGCCATCGGCAAAAGCGGATTCGCCTGGGTTGACCCGGCAGAACCGCTCTTTGCGTTTCTCTCGTCGGTTGGTTTTGCATTCCTGCTTTTTCTTGTCGGCGTTAAGTTGCCTTTAAGAGATCCAGGTTTGCGTTCGGCGCTGAAAAGCGCATCGCTGGCGACTTTTCTCTCGTTTGCTCTGGCCGTTCCATTTGGATTCGGGCTGGCTTATTTGAGTCATGTGCCGAATGTCGGTCTTTTCATTTTGCTCTGCGCCTGCAGCTCGACAAGCACTGTCGTGCCTATTTTGCTTGAACGTAATTTGAACGGGCGGACGATTGTGCTGACCACTGCCTGGATAGCCATGGCTGATGTTGCATCAATGGTCGCATTGCCGCTTGTAATGGCAACAGGCAACACCCGCTCTGTGGTGCTGGGTGCCGTGCTTGTGACTCTGGCCGCAGTTGGCTGCTTCGTCGGCATGAAGTTCTTCCGTCTTTCCAAAACCGGCGAGCGTTTGCGGGCTCTTTCCAAGGAAAAACACTGGGCGCTTGATCTCCGGCTTTCGCTCGGTATGCTTTTCGGTCTGGCCTGGCTTGCCACTAAATTTGGTACCAGTGTTCTGGTTGCCGGTTTTGCGGCGGGCATGGTTGCTTCTTTGGTGGGACATCCGCGACGCTTTTACAAGCAGTTGATTGGATTGGGTGAGGGCTTCCTGGTGCCGCTTTTCTTCGTGCACCTGGGGGCGTCTATTGATGTCAGCGAGCTCTTTAGTTCTTTCTGGCAGGTTGGTCTTGCTTTGTCCATTGCTCTTTCAGCGATGCTTGTCCATGTTTTGGCTGCCCGATTTGCGAAGCTGCCCATAGCTTCGGGTCTTTCGGCCAGCGCTCAGATGGGTCTGCCTGCTGCGCTTGTATCGATGGCGCTTGCTAACGGATTGCTCACGCCGGGGCAGGGTGCTTCTCTGATTGCGGCAGCTTTGCTTTCGCTTCTGACTTGCAGCCTTGGCGTCAAGCTTCTGGCGACTTGTCCGGGCGTGGAACAGGGCAAAGGTCATAAAGCCGAGGAGGACAGTGAGGATAGCGAGTCGTGAGCAGGCGTTAGTTTCCTGAACGATCTCGAATCTTCCTGTTTGAGACGCAGAAAGGGGCTGGAATTCCAGCCCCTTTCTGTCCTTTTTGCTGCTTTTTCTACTTGTTTCAACTTTTTGGAGTCTTTAAATGACAAAGCCTTTTCACTCTTGAGATGATTATGCTTCGTTAAGCTGCGCTAGAGGCAATTGGCTTGGTCTTTTGGGGCTTTTCGGTCCAGGCTTCGCGGCTTGTAAAGAGGCTTGCGTGAGCTCTATGTAATCTGCCCGTTCTCTGCCACGAAAGCCTGATTTATTGCGGATAATACGTGCCCGGGCGCCTGCGTGCGTCAGTTCGGAGCCCGCAGGCGCCTGTTCCGTGGTAATCGAGCGTCGTTGCTGCCTGTCTGCCCTGGGAACGGATCTTGAGCCCTGATTTGCTAGCCTCAAGTTATCCATCCAAATTTCCCGAACAAGAAGGTCGTTAAGTAATAAAGCTCACTAACTCTCCAGATATTTGAATTCGTCTGCTTCAGTTTGCTGATTTGCGGTCGAACTCTATCTTGAAGTTCAGGCTCTTAGCTCTCTTGTATGCCGAAAAATGCAATCTTTTCGCTCTGTCAAAATTGGCAGCGCGTAAACATTGCATTATGTCGCAAGCAATCGGAAATTGTTTTTTTTTGAGAGCAGAATTCAAATAGAAACCATGATCAAACACATCAAATCCATGCTTTTTGGTCGTTCTTATCGCAAGCAGTCCGTCCCGCGTCAGCGGCTCGATGACCGGGCGCAGCCGGAGTTGGAAGAGCAGACTCAGCCCCATCCCCAGCGGATTTGCTTTGAAGTCGACAATGAGCCCGCCGGCTGCCGGGTTCTTCGCTGCTTGAGCTACAGCGATGGCGTGCTTGAAGCGGATGTCCTGCTCAGCGGCTCTGAGAAGGAAGTCGGAGTTGACCATTTCGAGCGCTTTCCTGCCCGCGAGTCCATGCGTCGCCGCCAGCGCGGGCGTCTTTATGAAAAGGAGCTGAAGCCGAAAACGAGCGCTCTCAAGCGTTTCCTTGTGTCGCGCCTCGGTCGTTCTTTCAACGAAGTGAAAAGCGAGCTCTACCGGCGCTGCGACCTCAGGACCTTCGCCGGACACATCTTGCAGGAGCGACTCGACAGCATTCTGCTCAGCAATGTTGCCGAGCGCGACGGCAAGCTCTATGACGTTGAGTTCAACCGCGAGCTCTCGGAAAGCTTCAGCCGCCTGCAATTCTTCGTGCATCCGCGCACGGGCAAGCTCGAGCGCGTGCCGCGTGCTTCCAAGCGCAGCTTGCGTTCGGAGCCTTCTCGCCCGGAGCAGGTCGAAGTCAGCCGGACTGAGCGTCTGGTGCGTCATAACGGCATCTGGTTCATGGTCGAGATGAAGGCGATCCCGCATGTGAACAGTCTGCCCGAGCCGTATCCGGCTCAGAGCTCGCGCGCTTTTGCTCCGCAGAAGCCGCGCGGTCCTGTGGACGTCATCCTCGGCAAGGAAGCCGTGGAAGACCCGGCCAATGTCTATCGTCAGTGGCCGAACAAGAAGGCGGACTGGGTTCTGGACGCTTTCGTTCAGGCCTGGGGCGCCAGGGTTTACGCCGCTAACAAGCGCCAGGCTTGCTCGAAAGAGCTGCGCCGCGCCGGAGTCGCGGCCAACTAGCGCGCTTCAAAATGGCTTATTTGAAAAACGCTGCCTGCGGCGAATTCCATACAAAATGCGAATTCGCCGCAGCGCAGTGTTTTTGTTTTTTTCAAGAAAAATATCTTTCCAATTCTATGCGTTGCAATACTCTTCCCGCTTCTGATCCAGCTCTCGTCTGCGCTCATGCCGACGACTACAAACTGCTCTGCAAGACTTCCTTCGGGCGGGTCGGCTACGGTCGTTCTGCCGGACTTGACCTGGTTCTTGCCGAGCCCGTCGATGAGCAGGTCGCTGCTGCCCTCGCGGAACTCTTCCCCGGTCCGGACTGGAGCTACAATACCGAATACGGTGCCGGCTTCTTTGTCCTCGAGTTGAGCTCCGCTCACAGTCATGAGCTCGGCGATGTCCTGCAGCACGCTGCCACGGTTTTTGTGGAGCACTCGGCTTTTGTGGAACTCCCCGCGCAATTTGATGCTCTGGGCAAGGAGATCATGGACTTCGTGCTCAAGTCCAGGAGTGCAAGCCGCCTGAGCAGTTTGCGCTCGATCTGCCTTTCGCTCGGCATCACGACTCAGTCGGATTGGAGCCTCGGTTTTGAGAATATTCTGGCGCGTAAGCGCGCGGAGTTCACGCAGCAAGACGCCGACCGAGCGCTCTATCTCCTGCGTGCTATGGAAGTCCCCGGCGCTTTCGGTGCTGCTTCCTGGCATCCGGAGACGGTTTTTGACCGGCTTGTCGGGCTTTTGATGCAACAGAAAGTGCATGACTGCTCGGGAGCTTTCTGCCGGGTCTGTAGCAGTGTGGAACCGCTTGCGGCCTCGGATTTGAGCGACCCCGCTCAAGACGACCGCGAGTTCATTGCCTCGCTCTTCACCGCGGAATTTGAACCGCTGGAGAAATCAGACGAGGAAGTCCATCAGGACTAGCCGGTTTGAACGCCGCCGGCAGGCACTTTTTGCAAAAAGTGCCTGCCGGTAGAAGCGCTTAATTCAAACTCTTCTTAATTCGGAAAATCAGGAACTCTTGTTTTATGAGCAATACGAAAAATGATCCCAGGCTTGAAGCGCGCCGCAAAATTCTGCAGGGATGTCCTCGCGATGTCTCAGTGCATCCGCCGCTGCGCTATTACTACAATCACTGTTCGCAGGTGAATCCGACTTCCACCTTCGACGCCTTCGAAATCTATGACGAGGCGCAGCGGGCAGTGCTGGAACGCATTCGCAAAGTCGCGGCGCAACTGGTCGCGCGCAAGGATAAAATCCTTTCTCAAGAATATCCCTTTGATGTCGGCCGCATTCTCTTCCTCACCAGTGAGCCCGGCTTCGGCAAGACGCACCTGGCTCATGCGATCGTCAATTACATCGCAGATGAGGCGCCTCAGATGCTCAAGAAAGTCGTCGTCGCCGGACATAAGTTCGGTTATGATCATCAGACTGCTGCCTCCGAATACGGTGGCGCTCCGATCGTGATCATCGATGACATCTTCAGCGACCTGCAGTCGGTGAGCGAGATTCATCCGGCTACGGACGTGCAGAACTTCATGCGTTTCATCCAGATGCTTTATGAACGTCGCATCTTCGCGATTATCACGAGCAACTTCCGTCTGATGGACGACAAGGACGGCGGCATTCTCGCGCGCGTGAAAATGGTCGACAAAGTCGGACGCACGCTTTCGCGCTGCCAGGAAGTGCTTGCCGGTTCGGGCGAGATTGTCCTGCCGGGCAAAGACTTCCGCCGGGAGCTGGCTGAGCGCCGTAAAAGTGGTGATGACTTTGTTCTCTGAGTCTCAGGCTGCCATAATGGAACTGGCGGCACCGTTTTCTAACGGTGCCGCCAGTCGGGGCTCTGAATTATTGCGACCTTGTTTGGATTCTCTTGCTTTTTTCTGCTTTTTCTACTTTTTGTCCTTTTTTGCACTTCTTCAGTGCTTTGCCGGAGCCTCGAGTCTTTGCAATACCGCATCGAGGTTAGATAGCTCCTCCGCCGTGAGTTTATCAGTGAATGCCGATTCTCTCAGCTTCTGAATAAGGCTCTTCGCGGCGCTGCTTTCTCCTAACTGCCTCTCTTCACAAACCGTTGATTCAAGAGCTTCTGCCCAGTTTTTTTCATGCCTGCCTTTGCTGGAAACATAGAGTCTTTCAACAGCATCGAAATCCCCTTTTGTGAGCAGTCGCTTCGGACATGAAAGTTGCCAGTGAATTGCTTCTCTCAAAAGCTCAAGGGCATCGTTTCCTTTTCCTTGCTCTTCCAGAAATCTGGCTTTTCTCAGGCAAAGTTGAATTGCTCGTTCAAATTCATTCTGCATTGAAAACAGCCATTCCAGTGATTGAATTTCATAAGGAGGGCTGTGCTCCAGTTGTTTTTGTTCTTCCGGACTGAGGGTCTTCCAGAAAATTTGGGCGATTTCGGGAGAATCAGCGGCTCTGGCAGTGATAATTTTGCTTATGCTTGGAAAGCTTTCTTTCAAAAATTTGGGTCCGCGATTTTTTGAGCGCAGCCAGTTGCTGCTTAAAGTCGCTAATTGCTCTAAGAAAGGGCTTTTGGCGGGTGAGCTTAGCAGGGGCTTTGAAGCTTCTTGCCAAAACGTCGAGTCGATTTTGCTATCAATTCTGCTGTTGCTGAATCGCTTGAAATATTCAAGTATTAGTAGCCGATATTTCGCATCTTCATTCCTGAGCGAGGCTTCCGAAATTTTAAATAAGAGAAGCAAGGCGTCGAAGCTGGCGGGGTTGAAGTTTGTGTGTTTGCTGAAATTTTCAGCTTTCAGTTCTTCGATCATTTGTTGAAGAGCTTTTGCATCCTTCTTCTCGACAAGGGCTTGAGACTTTTGCATGAGCAGAGTTTCGACTTCCGAAAACTCGATTTGGGTTTTGTTTGCTGCCTCCAATCCCAGCTCAGCAGCCAAGAGACTCTGCTCCACATGGTTTTGAAAGGTAATGGAAACACTTCTGGCTTCTCCTGCGAAATCTCGCAACTGTTCCGGTCTCAAAACGTGAGAGCTTTTCCATTTTGAAATAATTTCGCTCTGTGCTAGTTCATGTTTGGAGTCTCCGGCAAGCAATTCAGCGAGTTCTTTCAGGCTCATGCTCTTAATTCGAGCCGGGCTGATCTTATTGTGCTTATCAGGCAAAGCGAGTGGATCCTTTTGGACTGGTTGCACAAAGGAAAACGCAGCAATGAAGGCGATAAAGCAGATGATGCCCACGGTGTACGGGATTGTTTCTCGCCCTTTCTTTTGTTTTTTAGTCTTCTGTTTTTGCCAGTAAGGTTCAGATTCTAATTCTGCAATTTTTTCTTCTTCGAGCAGGCTTAATGCTCCGGCCAGCTCTTTTGCTGTCGGACGATCATCCGGATTTTTTGAGAGACACGCTGAAAGCAGCGTGTCCAGAGCTTCCAGAAGCTCCGCCGACATATCGCTTTCTTTCAGTTTCAGCTGTGGTGCTTCGGCATTTGCGTGCAGATAGATGAGACCCATGGCCGTATCGGCTTCAAAGGGGCATCGGCCGGAAAGCATTTCGTAAGTGATGCAAGCCAGTGAATAAACATCGCTGGCCGGCAGCGCCTTTTGTCCCTTGCTTTGCTCCGGGCTCATATAACGAACCGAACCGATTAAAGCACCTGTAGCTGTCAGTGTTTCTACTTGAGCTGACTTGAATGAAGCAAGTCCAAAATCAATTAGTTTTACGCTTTCATTGCCCTCCCTTTTTTCTACAAGAATGTTTTGCGGGCTCAAATCTCGATGTAAGACTCCTTGCGCATGAGCGTAACTGAGAATTTCAGCGGCTTGCTTAAGCAGCCGAAAACAGCGTTTCCAGTGAATTCGCCCTTGCTCGTCTTTCAAACTATTAAGGGTGAGTCCTTCGCAAAGTTCCATGACTAGATATGGATAGCGACCGTCATGCATGCCGAAGTGAAAAAACTTGACTATGCCGGGATGAGACAGGCGGGACAGGACTGTGGCTTCTCGAAGAAAGCGAGCCTGCTGAGAGGCGTCGCCTTCCAGAGACTCTTGCATGATTTTGATTGCAACAAGTCTCTCAAGTCCGTGTTGTTCGGCTCGATAAACGGTTGCCATGCCTCCAGCCCCAATCGAGTTGAGGATGGTGAAGCGCTGGTCGATTACTGTACCGGGGGCAATAAACATTTTGGAGACTGAGCTCTAAGTCTCAGGCAGTATACCCTTTTTGCAAATCATACTACACCGCATCGGAGACTGCCTGCGCATTTAACAGGGAAAGTCGCTTCTCTGGCGCGGTTAACACCGATAGTTATGGCGTTTCCGGTCAAGGCAGGGGGTGGCCATGCTGAGCCCGCTTCGTGCTGTCTGGATGGCGCTTATTTCTTGAAGGCTTTGTTCATGAAGTAGTTTGACCATTCACTTCGGGGAAGTATTTTTCGATCATAAGAGTTGCCGAAAAAATCATCGCAAACGAAGTGCTCCGGAACCTTTCTGCCCTGAGCGTCTGTGTGTGCAGGCACATAATCTCGAATGACTTTGGAGTGATTGCTGTCCAGAAACTTGAGTTCTTCCTCGAGATTTTCTTTGCTCTGTCCGGGTCCTACTGAATAATCGCGGCTGGCGATAATAAGAGGCAGGTTGCCGGAAGTCTTTGCTTGAAGAACAATCGTTTTTAGCTCGTCCTCGCTTTCGAAAGTTTGCAGCGTGGCTCTGGCATTGCTGTTCGGCACGGCTTCTTTCGTGTATTTGTGCATGCCTCGATAGGCTACTACGGCGTCTTTGTGATTGCCGGGGTCGAAAAGATCCAGCACTCTTTGTGAAGAATAAGCTTGCAGCAAAAGTTGTGTTGCGCCGTCAACTCGCCTGCCGCCTGCAACTAGCTGTTCTTTGCCCTGCTTGTCGATTCCATAAACCAGCATGCCGTTTTTCTGTCGTGACGGCAGTTCTGAATTTCGCTGCTCGGCTGTTTGCACAAACTTCAGTTTTTCGAAATCCGCTACCTCATAGTCTGCATTTTCGGCTTTCCATTCACGCATAAAATGCAAATGTTCTTTGACCACGTCCGGGTTCTGTCCAAGTGCATTCATGCTTGCCAGTTGAAAGAGCTGGCAAGCAAAAGAACGTTCATTCTCCGGTCTGGGAAATTTCAGGGCTTGCGCCGAGGATGGCTGTCTGTTAGAGCTGTGCAAAGCCAGCTCTTCGCCCTTATTGCCAAAGCGAACCTTGCCTTCGAGTAAAGCATCGCAGACTACTTTTGCCACTGCCGACGGTTTCTTGCATGCAAGTCTGTATTGCGCCGAGACCATGCGGCAGGCATCACTCGATACGCCCTGATCTATCGAGGATGGATCTCCCAGTTCGCGGGCTAGTTGCCGGGCTACTGTCAGTTTGTGGATTTTAGGAATGTCCGGGTTCTGATCACTTAAAAGCCTCTCGATTTCTTTGTAGGCTTTTGCCAGTTCCAGTCTGGTTTCCGGAAGTGATTTGCCCAGTTCTCCCAGTCGCGCTCTATGCTCAAGCTGAGTCAAATCTCTGAGCATTTCGATCTGGGCGTCTGCGCTCATGCCGGAGCCCGCGATTGAATTGAACAGTTTCTCTCTTGCCTGACTGAGCCCTTCCTTGTCCGGAGAAGGGTCCGGAGCCTCAAGTGGACGCAGGCTCCAGTCCTTTGCCGTGGGCGATTTTTTGCTGAACTCCCAGCTTTCAACACGGGCACCATCTTTGCTGAAAGTCAGCACAAGCTTTTGCGGTTCTTTAGATTCAGATAGCTTGCCTTCCCAGAGCTCCGGCTTGCGAAAACTCTCGGCTGCTGCTCTGGGAGAACTTGTCGCTGGTTTGTAGTGAATGTGATCGTCTGATTCTTCGAACTTATGCTCTTTTAAGTTCTCGTCGTATTTACCCGAGCGATCGAAGATTCGCACTGCATTTGTGAGCGGCTTTTCTAATTCGGCTGTCAAAAGACTCGCCGGAAACCCAGCTTCTATGAGAGATGCAAGATGCGTATATCTGCTTGCGATTAAGCAGGGGAATTTTTGAAATTGCTCATTCTCCGGGGCGCTCTTGAGCCTGTTTTCGAAAGATTTTATCGATTGAAGTAAAAGCTTTTTCTGCTCGGGTAATTCAGCAAAGCCTGTTTCAATTTTTTCAAGAACTTGAAGTCTTGATTTCGCGAGTGTTTCGTCCTTGAGCACAGGAGAATCCGTATCCAGCGTTTTGGCTTCGGTAATTCGTCCGTCTCTATTGCGCTCAATTTTCCAGTAATTTTCAGGCTGGCTTTTGGTCGGCGGCTTTTCATCAAGGACTATTTGAGGGACTTCTTTACTTTCGCCGGGTCTATTGATGCCGCCTTTTTGGGGAAAGTCGATTTGGGGCTCATCGGCGAAGTCATTATCATCATCATCATCAACTTCTTCTTCGTGGAAATCATATAGTTGGCGGGAACTCAAAATGATTTACTCCTTGCTTAAGAGAAGCGTAAGTCAGGATCCTGAGTCTATGGAGCTGCGGGTGTTTTATGTACGGGATCTAAATAGCTTAGCTGCTAAAGCTGACATTTCTGCGACATGGATTGTTTTTTGGCAAACAAGCCGGACTCCGATTCCTTAACAGCTTTGTTAGAAGTCTTTGCTTCAATTCTCGAGCTTGCTTATGCCAACTAAATGTAATTTTGGCTGTCTAAGCTTTGCTCAAGGTTATCGGAGAGGAATTGAAATGCTGTCAAATTTACCGGATTCAATGGTTGATCAAATCTGTATGCAACTTATCACTCTTGTGGAAGAGTTTGGTGGCTCAAATGTGATTGTGACTTTTCCTCACTCATGGAAAGCAATCAGCAATCCGGATTCTCTTTCACCTGTAAGAGTGGAATTTTCCTTTGCAAAGGAACTGCAAATCAGGGTTGAGAACTTCAGTGATTCTCTTGTTTTTCAATATCCGGTTCATGTTTAGAGCCTAATGAGGCCTGTTTAAAAGACAAAAAGTGCCAAAAAGCTTCTAAAAAGCTCAAAAAAGTGCCAAAAAGGTAAAAAAGGCGACAGACAGCATCCTGCTGAACTGTCGCCCGCAATGCTCGTTAGAGTGCCAGGATTCCGTTCCTGCTCATAACGAGTTCAGTTTCTACCAGCGCCGGTAAGGCACGGGGTTGCCCCAGCGGTCGAAGTAGCCGTAGCCACCCTGCCAGGTGTCGAGATAGAGCACGACCAGGCGCCGGGTGTAGCCGATGCGTTGCACGGGGTAAACGCGGCCGGTGAACGGGTCCGGGACGTTGATCCAGTAAATGTACGGTTCATTCACCCAGGCCTGTCCGGCGACGACATAACGCTGGTTGAAAGCGACCGAGCCGAGGTTGAGGTAAACGCCGCCAGTACCGAAACCGACGCCGACACCGACACCGATGTTGAGAGGGGCAGCCTGCACCGCCGACGGTGCAAGGATGAAGCCGCCACAGAGCAGGGCGGCAGCGAGGATGAGTTTCTTCATTTTTGTTTCTCCGGGCGAAGCCGAGCAGGCGGCATCTTCTGATGCCCTGAATTCCAGCTCGGCTACTTGTTGGTGCTGTAGATCAATCGACACAAGAGAGCCTGCTTAGAACAGGCTCGTGCGCGGGTCGACAGCGCGGGAATATTCTTCGAAAGTGGGAGGCCAGGCCTGAGGCTTGGGCGGCGCCGCATCTCCTTGAATCGTCACGACTCGGTCGCTCAGATTCCGAGCTTGCGGGGTCTGATCTTCTCCTGCTTTGCCTTTCGGTTTTTCGTTTTTGGGCGAGGACATCATTTTTGCCTTTTACAGGAAGTCTTTGGATGAAACTACTACGCGAGGGTAGAACCCTGTTCGCCTTACGCAATCAGGGTTCCGGGAATGTTCGGCTAGTCCGCGGAAGGACTTATTTGGTCACGTGCGCTTCCTGGATCAAGGACAAAACGCGGATAGCGACATAGCCGCCGAAAACTTGCCAGACCTGCGTCGTGCCGATCATTGCGGCGGCGACGAGACCTCCGATGAAAATGGCAATCAGCACGACTTCGGCAACCACGCGCAAGAACAGCGTTCCGAAATCGACGTCGCCATTCTTCCGCGGGCCTTTGAAGCCGAAGAACATGCCGAGCAGAAGGGTCGCTACAAGACCGAGACCCGCGCCGAAGATGATATTCATAACTTTGGTTCTTTTCTATCAGGATTTTTGTCTGGGCCGCTGCGCAAAATCGCGCAGCG
>JAIEPM010000228.1 GCA_019748395.1 Candidatus Obscuribacterales bacterium | reverse complement strand
TGAACGTTCGCAAGAATTTCGAACCGCAGTACGAAATTCTCAGAGACAAAGAGCCAATCGTGAAGGAGTTGAGAGAAGCGGCTGAGAAGGCAGACAAAGTTTACCTGGCGCCTGACCCTGACCGTGAAGGTGAAGCCATTGCCTGGCATCTTTCGGAGATTCTGGATATTTCTCCAAAAAAGCTGCACAGAGTTGAATTCAACGAGATTACAAAAGACGCAGTTCTTGCTGCCATGAAAAAACCGCGGCAAATCGACGGGCGTCTGGTAGACGCGCAGCAAGCACGTCGCTTGCTTGATCGTCTTGTGGGTTACAAAATAAGCCCGCTGCTCTGGCGCAAAGTGAATGGTCGTTCGGCAGGACGTGTGCAGAGTGTCGCTGTGCGCATTATTTGTGAGCGCGAAGGTGAAATCGAAAAGTTCGAGGCTAAAGAATACTGGTCCTTGAAAGGAGAGTTTTCAAAAGCTCGTGCCAAACAAAGCTTTATCGCCAACCTGGTCAAATATGACGGCAAGCGCGTGATCGCGGCTTCCGATAAGGGCGGAGCAGGCACGATGACCATTGACTCTCAAACGCAGGTCAAAAAAATCGTGACTGCCATTGAGAAAGAAGAGTTCAACGTCTCATCGGTAACCCAGAAAAACAGCCAGCGTCAACCGCAGGCTCCTTTCATCACATCGACATTGCAAAGAGAGGCAGCCAATACACTGGGCTTCACAGTCAAGAAGACCATGCAAGTTGCGCAATCTTTATATGAAGGGGTTGAGCAGGGAGCACAGGGACCTTCCGGTTTGATCACTTATATGAGAACCGATTCGACTCGTGTATCGCAACAGGCTCAGGAAGAGGCGAAGGCTTATATCATTGAGCAGCACTCTAAGAAGTATTATCCGGACAAACCACGCGTGTACGAGCGCAAAGGCAAGAGCATTCAGGATGCTCACGAAGCAATCAGACCAGCAAGTGTGTACAAAACACCGGAGTCGCTAAAAACCTATCTTTCTACAGATCAGTTCAAGTTATATAGATTGATCTGGGAACGCTTTGTAGGAAGTCAGATGGCTGCTGCCGAATTGACTACAAGAACAGTAGAAATCACGGCAGGCAAAGCTCTTTTCCGTGCCTCGGCATCGGAAGTGACTTTCCCGGGCTATACGATTGTTTTGAATCGTGAGTCGAAAGAAAACGAAGAAGAAGATAACGAAGCAACAGATCATTTGCCTGAACTGGCTAAGAATGATGCTCTGAAGCTGAAGGATCTTGATCCCAAACAGCACTTCACGCAGCCGCCGCCGCGCTTCAGTGAAGCAAGTCTGGTTAAGACTCTGGAAGAACTGGGCATCGGTCGTCCGTCTACATACGTAGCGACCGTAGCCACAATCATTGATCGTAAATATGTGGAGCGGATCAACAAAACTTTGATTCCAACTAAGCTGGGACGTGCGGTCAACGAAATGCTGGTTGAGCATTTCGGAAATATCGTCGATGTCGGTTTTACTGCCGAGATGGAAGCTAAGCTTGACCAGATTGAAGACGACAAGGTCGACTGGCACGGAATGCTGAAAGAGTTTTATAAGCCCTTCGGTGAAACGCTGAAAAAAGCCGAAGAAAGCATGGACAAAATTGTCATTCTTTCAGATCAATTCTGTACTAATTGCGGATTGCAGATGGCTGTAAAGTCCTCTCGCTTCGGACAATTCCTGGGTTGTACAGGTTATCCGGAATGCAAAACCACAGTTAAGCTCACTAAAGACGGATTGCCTGTACCTCCGGATCGTCCATCTGAAGAGATCTGCAGGACCTGTGCCGGGCCGATGTTGATTCGCTACGGACGCTATGGCGATTATCTTGCTTGCGCATCGGAAACTTGCACCGAGCAACGGCCGATTGTCAAATCTACCGGGGTTAGCTGTCCGCGTGAAGGTTGCGGCGGTGAAATTGTCGAGAAAAAATCGCGCCGCGGCAAAATGTTCTACGGCTGCAGCCATTATGGTCTGAACGGATGTACCATGGCTTACTGGTACCCGCCTTTGCTCTCCGGTGGTCCCAACAACAGCACTGCATGTCCAAAATGCAAGGCATTGCTGCTTTACAAGACCCTGAAAAGAGGCGATCAGATCGCTTGTTCAAATAAAGAATGCGACTTTGCTCAACTTGCTGAAGGCAAAGAAACGCACGCTTGATATCGTCGAGGCGCAAAAACAGGCGCTCTGAAACGCTCTATTGGGGCGGCAGAGATACTTGTATTGCCCGAGATCATTATCAATAGCTTAACGAGCCGGATCAAAAAAAATGGAGATTATCTCCATATCTTGGGGATCCGCGAGCTATTTACCTGTGACGTGGTGTTAGAATTAATTACATTAAGCTGCTAAGGGAGGCGTAATTCGCCATGTTTGAGCGTTTTACAGAAAAGGCTATCAAGGTGATCATGCTCGCTCAGGAGGAGGCCCGCAGATTGGGTCATAACTTCGTGGGTACCGAGCAGATCCTTTTGGGTCTAATTGGCGAAGGAACGGGCATTGCGGCCAAGACTCTCAAGTCCATGGGCGTAAACCTCAAGGATGCTCGGGTCGAAGTCGAGAAGATAATCGGACGCGGTTCCGGGTTTGTCGCTGTCGAAATTCCATTCACACCGCGAGCCAAGCGAGTGCTGGAATTATCCTGGGATGAAGCCAGACAACTGGGTCACAATTACATCGGCACGGAACATCTACTTCTCGGACTGATTCGCGAAGGAGAAGGCGTAGCCGCCAGAGTGCTGGAAAACCTGGGCGTAGACCTGACCAAGGTTCGCAGCCATGTTATCCGTCTTCTGGGCGAAAGCGGTGCTGCCACCGCCAGCGCTACCACATCCGCAGGTACGGGTCGTTCCAAAACTCCTACCCTCGATGAGTTCGGCGTTAACCTCACTCAGTCTGCTCAAGAAGGCAGACTTGACCCTGTGGTTGGTCGTGAAAAAGAAATTGAGCGCGTAATTCAAATTCTTGGCCGTCGTACTAAGAACAATCCGGTTCTCATCGGTGAGCCGGGTGTAGGTAAAACAGCCATTGCCGAAGGCCTTGCGATTCGCATTTCCAACGCTGATGTGCCTGATATCCTCATGGACAAGAAAATTGTTCAGCTGGATATCGGCTTGCTTGTTGCCGGTACTAAATACCGCGGTGAATTTGAAGAGCGTCTGAAAAAAATCATGGATGAAATCCGTGGTGCAGGCAATGTCATGCTGGTTATCGACGAGTTGCATACACTCATCGGAGCCGGTGCGGCGGAAGGTGCTATCGACGCAGCCAATATACTGAAGCCCGCATTATCGCGCGGAGAGCTGCAATGTATCGGTGCCACCACCATGGATGAGTACCGCAAGCATATCGAACGTGATGCCGCTCTGGAACGCCGTTTCCAGCCGGTTATCATCGATCCGCCCAGTGTCGATGAAACCATCGAAATTCTTCGTGGCTTGCGTCCGAAGTATGAAGAGCACCACAGATTGATCATTTCCGATGAAGCAATCGATCATGCGACCAAGCTTTCCGATCGCTATATCAGCGACCGCTTCTTGCCGGACAAAGCTATCGACATTATCGACGAAGCTTCTTCTCGCGTACGTTTGAGAGCAAGCTCTCTGCCTCCGGAAGGCAAAGAAGTCGAGCGTGAGCTTCGCAAAGTGCGTCGCGATAAGGAAATGGCAATTCGCAATCAGGAATTCGAAAAAGCTGCTTCTCTGCGCGAGTCGGAGACCAAGCTTTCCGAAAAGATCCGCGAAATTCAGACTCAGTGGAAAGCCAAGCAAGAAACCGAAAAGCCGATTGTTACAGGTGAAGAGGTTGCTTATGTTGTAAGCACCTGGACTGGTATTCCTTTGCTCAAGCTCACCGAAGGTGAATCTGAGCGCTTGCTCCATATGTCCGATGTTCTCCACCAGAGAGTTATCGGTCAGGATCAAGCCGTGGAAGCCGTATGTAAGGCTATCCGTCGTGCTCGTGTCGGTTTGAAAAACCCGAACCGCCCGATCGGCAGCTTTATCTTCTCAGGTCCTACCGGGGTCGGTAAAACAGAGTTGGCCAAGGCTCTGGCTGGTTACTTCTTCGGTTCCGAAGACAACATGATCCGTATCGACATGTCTGAATTCATGGAGCACCACACAACATCCAAACTTATTGGTTCGCCGCCCGGCTATGTCGGCTACCAGGAAGGTGGTCAGCTCACGGAAGCAGTTCGTCGCAAACCATACTCGGTTGTGCTTTTCGACGAAATCGAAAAAGCGCACCCGGATGTTTTCAACGTTCTGCTGCAAATTCTTGATGATGGTCGCCTTTCGGACAGCAAGGGTCGCACCGTCGACTTCAAGAATACGATTATCATTATGACCTCCAACGTCGGAGCTCAGTTCATAGACAAGTCGTCTCTGGCTGTAGGCTTCCAGGTTGCCGAAAACAATCAGGCACACAGCGAGCGTTATAAGAAGATTCGCGATCTGGTTATGGACTCCATGAAGAAGACCTTCAGACCGGAGTTCTTGAACAGAATCGATGAAATCATCGTATTCCAGCAGCTCACCAAAGAAGAGATCCGCAAAATCGTCGATATCATGTCTGCAGACCTGCAAAGCCGTATCAAGGCGCAGGGTATGGAGCTTGTTATCACTGACGAGTGCAAGGATTACATCGCTAAGGACGGCTACAACCCGACTTACGGTGCAAGACCATTGCGCAGATCTATTCAGCGCTTGCTTGAAGATGCTCTGGCCGAGCAGGTTTTGCAGGGTCGCTTCAAGGACGGTGACACGATCACCACGGTTCTTGAAGAAGACATCGTCAAATTTGACAAGGCATCTGCCAAGCCTGAAAAGGAAACGGCAGCTTCTGCTAAATCAAGCAAAAGAGAAAAAGCCGAAGAGAAATCATCGGACTCCAAAGACGACGACAAGTAAGATCTGCCAATTGAGAATCGAGGACCGCTTCATTCTAGAGGCGGTCCTTCTTTTTTGGAGTAGTGATTCAGAACCTTCAAGTGTTGATCGCAAAATTCGCGCAGATCCGCAGCGTCTTCGGTGGACAAATAGTTGGCGTATTTTCTGGCCAGAGAGAAAATTTCGATAGCTTCGTCTTGGAAGCCATTTTCAGAAGCATACTCGGCATAATGTCTCATTTCGCTGACAGCCGGAATTTCATCTATAGAGGCGAGCAGATCTTCTTTAGTCTTTTTGAGAACTTTCCTTGCTTCGCTTTCTTTAGGACCTTTTTTCAAGCACTTATAGATTAGCCAGCTTGCTTCGGCGCTGCCGGGAGTTGCCCATCTTGAGAGCATGCTTGCTGCATTTTCCAGAGAGAGTTTCGCTGTCTTATATGCCTCGGATTTGCGGTTGTGCGCGTATAGAAACTGAGCATAGCCATTGTAAACAGTGATGATTGGAGTGCTCGGCAATCCGCCCGCAGCCTCATATTCTTGAATTGTTTTTTTGAAACAGGCTTCGGCCTTTTCACTTTCGTTCAGTTTGTCGAGATAACCTGCGTATCTGCGTGCACCCTGCAAGCGACGGGCGGCGATAGGAGAGCTGTAGACCTCGTAAGCCTTTTCAAACTGAGATCTGGCCGCTTCGCGTTGATCAGTTTCGCTCAAGGAGAGCGCAAGTCCCTCGTGCAGCTCATAAAGCCAATCTGGATGAGTTCCGGCCATATTGCTGGAGCAAGCCAGACCCTTAGTGTAGATTTTAATTGATTCTGCGAACTTGCCTCGCTTTCTGAGCTTTGTTGCGTCCAATAAGAGCACCCGGGGAGAAAGAGCTTTTTCTTGAAGCAGCGAGTGAGAAGAAGCAACTTGTTTTGGATAGTAATATTGAAAGTGCTGCTTGTAAGCCAGAACTACCATTGTGATGAGCATGATTGCCGCGGAGCAGAGGGCAAAAGTCAGCCAGCTTTGCTTAATTTGAAATGTTTTACGCCGAGCTTGCGGTGCTTCTTCCAGCACTTGCTCAAGCTCTGCTGCAAATTGCTGCATGGATTTTTGTCTTTTCTCGGGATTTTTCTTTAGAGCCTTAGCCAGTACATTCAGGAGAGACATCGGTATTTTCAAATCAAGCTCTAGCAGGCGCGGCTCCGGATTGTCTTTGCAATGCATATAAATCACAGACACAGCGCTGTCTGCTTCAAAAAGATGCTTGCCGGATAAGAGTTCATAAAGCAAGCAAGCCAGCGAATAAATATCGCTTCGATGATCGACTTTTTGATCAAGCGATTCCGGACTCAAGTAATAAGCCGTGCCGACTATTTCTCCCGATTTCGTCAGTTTCTGAGACTCATTGAGTTCTTGAAAAAGTCTTGATAAGCCGAAATCTATCAGTTTCACAAAGTCCGGCTCGGGTTTTTCCAGAAGTATGACGTTATCAGGTTTCAAGTCGCGATGAAGAATTCCCTGATCATGAGCCGCTTGCATTGCCTGGCAGATCTGAATGGCAATCCTGACGGCTCGTTTCCAATCAAGCGGACCGTTTTGAACCAGCTCAAGAAGACTTTCGCCGTCGATATATTCGCAAACAGCGTAAGGAGTCGCCTCTTCTTCGTCCAGACAAAGTCCGTAGATCGTCATTATGTTTGGATGGCTGAGTTTGGAGAGTATCTTAAATTCGCGGAAAAAACGCGCTGTATCCGCTTCATTCTCGATTCTTTGATGATGTGGAATTTTTAGCGCTACTTCTCGGTCGGCATCGACTTGTCTGGCTCTATAAACGCTGCCCATGCCTCCGGCACCGAGGACAGCCAGAATTAAATAGCGTTCTTGGAAAATGTCTCCTACTTTGAGATTAGCCATTTTAGAAACTCCCAAAAGGAACATGCCCGAAATACTAAGCTTTAGTCAGCAAGTGTCTGTTATTGCTGAACTTGAGGGTGGAATTTACGTTTCAAGCCAGGAGCAGCTACTTGAGAATCTGCTTGCCGTGATGCATAGAAAGGGACTCTCGGCAGGACTCTGATAAGAAGAGTGCCAATTGGATTTTGTGCTCGGATTCGCAAGCAATCTGGTGCTATATATAACTTGAGGCATTGGAAGAGTCGCCAAGGTGGAGGGCTAATGACAGCTCAGCGGCATAGAGCCTGGCTTTTGAATGGAGTCAGAACGGCAATTGGTAGTTTCAAGAAAACTCTGCGCAGTGTGCCTGTGGAGAAGCTTGCTGAAGAAGCAATCGCAGCGTGTGTAAGGCGCTCCGGTGTATCTACGGAGATGATTGATGGACTTGTGCTCGGGCATGGATACCAGTCTTCCTATGCTCCCAATACAGCCCGCTGTGCTGCTTTAGCCGCTGGGTTACCGGCTTCGATTCCGGCGATGACAGTGCAAAGGCAGTGCGGTTCGGGAATGGAAGCTGTTAACATAGCCATGAAAGATGTTTTTCTGGCGAATGCAGATCTTTTTATTGCTGGTGGTGCAGAGTCCATGTCCGGTGTCCCATACTTGATACCGGCGAATTTGAGATATCGTGGACCACTTTCCAAATATTTTCCATTTGGTCCAAGACCGGTGCTGGGAAAACTTGCCGATGACGGTTTGGTGCCGACGCAGCTGCTCTGGGATACGAAGACGACTCATATGGCAGCAACGGCTCAGCGGCTGGCTGATACTTACGGGATCAGCCGGAAAGATGCCGATGCATTTTCATTGCGTTCGCAGGAGGCGGCAGCAAGAGCGCGCCGGGAAGGTCGTTTCGAAAGAGAAATCGAAGCTGTCTCAGTGAAGGGGCGCGGCATTTTTGAACGTGATGAACATATTCGCGAGAATACGTCAGCTGAGAAACTGGCGTCCTTGCCTGGCGTTCTGAAAACCAGAGATATTACAGCCGGCAACAGTTCTGGTATCAATGACGGTGCTTGCGCTCTTTTAATTGCCAGCGACAACGGGCTGAAAAACTTCAGCTATGAACCTTTAGCAGAGCTTGTCGACAGTATTGTCGTCGGCGTTGATCCTGAGCAAATGGGACTTGGTCCTGTTTTTGCAATTGCTGCTCTTCTGGAGCGGAATAAGCTCGGTTTGAAAGATATTGATTTGCTTGAGATAAACGAAGCATTTGCGGCACAGTATCTGGCTTGCGAAAAGCTGCTGGGATTGGATCGCGAAAAAGTAAATGTTAACGGCGGAGCGATTGCGCTGGGGCACCCAATCGGCATGTCGGGTTCGCGTTTGATTTTGACTCTGGCTCATGAATTGAAAGCAAGAGGCTTGCGCCGCGGCATTGCCTCGCTCTGCGTGGGTGGCGGCATGGGAATTGCGACTCTTCTGGAGGTACACAAATGAACACGGAAGTGACAGTCGAAAAGAACATGCAGCTCAATATTCTTGAATCGGGCATTGCCTGTATTAATATCGATTTGCGGGGCAGTAAGGTAAACACGCTTGGCGAAACGACAATGAAGGAGCTCAATGAGCTCATCGACAAAGTTATTGCAAACCGGGAAATTAAGGGTCTGGTGATCAGTTCGGGCAAGGAAGACAGTTTTATCGCCGGTGCTGATGTGAAGGAAATTCAGGCGATTCAAGAAAAAACTCTTTCTGAGGCATTGCAAGCTTCTAAATTAGGTAAAGAGATTTTTCAAAAAATTGCCGATATGCCGATTAATACAGTGGCTGCAATCAACGGCATTTGCCTGGGCGGCGGCACGGAGCTGGCGTTTGCTTGTAAGCATCGAATTGCTTCCAAAAATGCCAAAATCGGATTGCCGGAAATCAAGCTGGGTTTTGTTCCCGGCTGGGGTGGCTGTGTGCGTTTACCCCGCTTGTTGGGTGTGGCGACAGCGCTGGATTTGATTTTGACCGGCAAAGTTCTGAGCGCGGATAAAGCCAAGAAGCTTGCTTTGATACTTGAAGTGGTGGAAAGCAAAGATTTGCTTGCTCGTGCCATGAAAATTGCTAGAGAAGGGGCTCCCGCTGCAAGCAAAGTTCAGACTTTGCAAGCTAAAGTACAAGAACTTTTGCTTGAATCGAATTCCCTGGGTTTGAGCATTATGCGGGACATTGCATACAAGGGCATGATGGCTCAGACAAAAGGGAAGTATCCGGCAGCCAAGGAAGCGATTGATCTGATTATTCGGGGCTTCCAATTGCCTGAGAAAGAAGCTTTCGAGCTTGAGTCCAATGCTTTTGCCAAACTGGCTATGAGTGAAGTATCGCGAAATCTGGTCGGTATATTTTTTGCGCAAACCGAAAGCAAGAAATTGCCGCTGGAGCTTAAAGACAAGAAGATTTCTACAGTCGCTGTTTTAGGTGCCGGTGTTATGGGTGCAGGCATTGCTCAGGCTGCAGCGAAAGCCGGTTACAAAGTCATAGTCAAAGACGTGAAGCAAGAATTTGTCGATAAAGGCAAGGAGACAGTGCGGAAACTCTTTGCCGGACTTGTGCTCAAGCATCGTCTCAAGCAAGAGGAAATGGATAAGATCATGTCTTCCATGATTTTTACAACCGACTACGCGCCCCTTGCGGATGTAGACCTGGTGATTGAAGCTGTTATTGAAGATCTTGATGCTAAACGAAAAGTGCTTGCCGAGCTTGAGAATGCCGCTAAGAAGAATTTTGTTTTTGGAAGCAACACCTCTTCTTTGTCTATCGACAAAATGGCCGAGTCGGCAAAAAGACCGGAGTCTGTGGTCGGTATTCACTTTTTCAATCCGGTTCATAAAATGCCTCTGGTGGAAATAGTTAAAGGGGCAAAAACCGACGAAGAAAGCCTGGCCTTAGCTATGAGTTTTGCTCTGGCTCTTGATAAAACTACGGTTGTGACGGCCGATTCGCCCGGTTTTGTGGTGAATCGTATTTTGGCTCCCTATATGAGAGAGGCAGCGGTTTTAGCCGAGTCCGGCGTGCCTGTTGAAGAAATCGACAGAGCTATGAAGTCTTTCGGTATGCCGATGGGTCCTATGGCCCTTCTTGATGAGGTTGGCCTGGATATTGCCGGTAAAGTGGTGCATGTGATGTACGAGGCTCTGGGGGAACGTCTGGCTGAACCTGCATTGATGAAAGAGATTCAGCGCTTGAAGCTTCTTGGTAAAAAGGGCGGCAAAGGCATCTATCTTTATAACGAGAAAGGTCGACCGGACGGAGTCAATCCGGAGTTCCAGGCTTGCATTAAAGCGGAAACACGAAAAATTCAGAAGTCGCAAATACAAGATCGGCTGGTGCTTCTGATGTTAAATGAGGCCGTTCGTTGTCTTGAGGAATCCGTAGTCACGTCTGCTGCGCAGCTTGATCTGGCCTTGATCTTCGGTATAGGCTTCCCGCCGTATGAAGGCGGCATTTTACGCTATGCCGATAAGCAAGGCATCCGCTTACTTTGCGATAAGCTTGAATTGCTCGCACAAATCGAGGGTTCTCGTTATGAGCCTTGCGAGCTGCTTCGCACTAAAGCGCGCAATCGCGAAAAATTCTATGATTCTAAATAGGCTTGGCTTTTTCAATGGTCCAGAGTAGAGAGTAGGTCTCTTGTTCAAGATCGGCCGGATCACAGTAGATACTTAAATACTGGGTGAGTTTTGGACCTCTTGTGACCGGAAGCAGTACGGTGACGCCCGCGCGAGTGCGGTAAAGCTTTGAATCATGAATTGGCTCTTCAAAAGAGTATTGGCAGGCAAGAGCGTTTGGGAAATATCTATTAACGGATTTGATCGACAGTAGCTGGAAATTTTTGAAGTAAGGGTTCTTTGCTGCTTTCTGAATCAAGTCTTTCATAAGTGCGAGATTACCGTCACTGCTACTGTCTATTGAGCCGATTTGCAGAATTTCGCTGCTAAGTCCGGCTTTAGTTTTCTTGAATAAGAAACTTTGTTTTTCATTTGGTTTTTGCTTGAGCTGAAGCGGCTTCCAATCGGAAAAGATTGTGAAGCTCAAATTCGCCGAAGAAAGTGGCAGCACCTGCATTTTCTTCGCGCTCTGCCAGCCTGCTATGGAAGCAAGGAGCAGTGATAGTGAAAGTAAGAGCGAAAAAACAGTTTTATATGAAAGCAGGTCAGCGGCATCTTCAGCGCTGGCGGAGTGGATTGATTTGACCCCAGGCTCATTTTGTAAGAGCATAAGTGCAGCCAGGATAATCGCGACTTGAAATGAGATTGCTGCGCAAACGACTGAGTAGATGCTTCCTGTCGCGCGCCAGAAGCATTCGTAATAATCAAAAAGAAAAGGTATGAGAAAAGCGCTCAGAAATGAAAGTGCCAGTGAGCCCAAGAGTGTCCATGTAGTTTTGAGCTTTTTCTGTTCGGCAATTAAGACCCCGAGTCCGAGGATCAGGGCTGGTAGCCAGAAGGAAATGACAGTTTCAAATATATGACAATTGAAGCTCAAGTCTTGAGTGAGCGGAGCAGTCCAGGCTCTGAGCTCTTTGGGCAGGGGTAGTTCCATTAGAGAGTTGCTGAAAGCTGCTGTGCCGCTGGAAAGTGAAAGGAGACAAAAAATCAGTCTGCCGCCTTTCTGACTGTCGTTTCTTTCACTTTTGGTATTGAGAAAGTAAACGATGCAGAAGCTCAGGCAGAGAAGGAAAGCACGCAGCAAGTAGAAAGCGCTGTCCGGGCGCAGATCGAGATTTATGCTGCCAGTGTTTTCGAGGAGCTTCAGCTGATTTGTGCATATAGAAATAGCGCCGCTTAATGTCCAGTGAGCAATGGAAAATTTGCTGATTAAATTGAAAAGTAGCGCCAGCATGGCGCCACAAACGAAATGAGCGAGCATTGTCGCTACCGAAAGGAATCTGTTCTCCAGTTTTCTGGATGACCAGAGCAGCAAGTAATAGGGGATCCCGAAGTCGATAATTCCTCGATACATTGAGAGGAAAAGCTCGTTGATGAGTTTGAAGTCTTTCAAGGACGCTCTGGCAAAAATTTCCAGAGTAACTAGTGAAAGAACACCGGCATAAATGCTGAATCGACTCTCCGACGGAAAAGCGGGCGTCGAGCGCGAACAGATTGGAAAGAAAACAGTATGCATCAGCCAGAGCAGCCAGCATGCAAAAAGGAAAAGAGCTATGACTGAATGCGTTGGCGAGCGGCTGAAAGAGCCGAGTTGAAAAACATATTCCCAGATCATCAAGAAAGCCAGGCAAGTTATTAGAAATAGCCTGAGAATGCGTGTGCCGCTTAACTTATTACGACTGATCAGTCCAATATAGACCAGAATATCTGCCAGCAGAACCCAGCTGAACCAGTTGCAGCAAAGCACCATCGACGGTTGATTCCAGATAAAGCCTTTTGAAATTTGAAAAAAGAAGTAAAAGTAGGGCAAAAAACCTCCGGCAAAGGCAGTCGGTATTTGTGCCAGAAAAACACTCACTTTTTCACTTATACAGATCAAGCTGCTGTAGATGAGCAGAATGGTCAGGAGAATTCCCAGATTTCTGCGTGACTGTGCGCGTTCGACGGCAGCGGCGATTATCTTGCTGCTGCCGAAAAGTTTATGGATGATGC
>JAIEPM010000275.1 GCA_019748395.1 Candidatus Obscuribacterales bacterium | reverse complement strand
TTCCAAACTGGTCAAATGAGTGGCTGTTGAGCCCAAGCCCGTGGATGCACAATAGGCAAAACTTGACCTGCCCCTTGGGATTAACCCAGGTAGCGGTAGGAATTTGGTGATCATCTATCTCAGGATGCGATTTTGGACTTAACCAGGAGTGCGAATGCACTTTCGTCTCTGAGTGAGCGTCAGGCGCCGGTGCGGCGATTGCATCTGCAACAACGGCAAAGGCGGGTAATAGAATCAAGAATCGAACGATTTTGAACACGCTAAAACCGGCTTTGGGCGCAGTATAGAGAACGACCTTTATTTACCTGCTTCTAGCTTGTGGCCCAATTCAAGCTTGACTATATTGTAGTTCTCCTGTGCTGTAGCCAATTCTGGATCGTTTGCCTTTGCTGTCTTTTTGCGTATTTCCAAGGCACGCTTGGCCAGCGGCTCGGCTTCCTTGTACTTCTTTTCTTTGACATAAAGTCCGGCGAGATTTGTCAGATCTGCCGCTACAGCAGCGCTATTTGCACCCGATTTCTTTTCGTCGATTGCCAAAGCCTGCTTAAGCAGAGCTTCGGCGTGGTCGCAATCACCTTTACTGTCACAAAGTCCCGCTAAGTTATTGAGCGTTGTTGCGACTGCCGGATGATCAGGACCGAGGGACTTCTTGCGTATTTCAAGCGCACGTTCAACACATTGTTGTGCCTCCGCGCAGTTACCTTGGGCGTCACAAGCTGCAGCCAGGTTATCCAGCTGTGCTGCGACATCAGGATGACTTAGACCCTGGACCTTTTCTCGCATAGCCAAAGCCTGCTTGAACAGCTTTTCAGCCTCGACGCTTTTTTCCTGTTCAAGGTAAATCAGCCCAAGTTCATTCAGACTTATGGCAAGTCGCAACTGAGGATCTTTTTCAGCATATTTCTCAGCTTCTGCACGGGCTTTGAGTATCTGCTTTTCCGCTTCAGCGTAGCGTCCGTCCGTGTACGCCTTCGAGCCTGCTTGCATATACTTGTGCCATACGCTATGGTCGGCAAAGGCTGGTATTGCCGTCACAAGGCACACAGATAAAGCCAGAAGCACAGGTATTTTCATGATGCTTACTCCGCAAAGCTGTTACAAAACCCAAACCCGTTTTTAATGGTGCTCCCCATAACCGTGCTGCGCATCTTCAATGGCATGGTGTTGCTCTTGCCGCGCGTGTTGCGCATCCCTTACGGCATGAGGATTACCATTGGGTCCCCAGTAATTTCCGTAGCCCCAATTGGTCCCATAGCCGCGATTGTACCCATGTCCTCGGTTATAGCCATAGTTCCATTGGGACTGGTGCGCACCGCTAATTTGATCTTTGACCTGATGCCAGAAGGCATGGTGCGCATTAGCTGGACAAACAGTCGCAACTAGGCAGAGCGCCATCAAACTCGCTGGCAATATCCATTGCTTATTCATGGCTAATTTCCTCAAGACTTAATAAATTTTATTGATTGTGTTTATGGCCGGCGTGCTTGTCGCTTTCATGTTTGTGTTTATGTTTCTTGCTTTGTTTGCTGTCGCCCTGTTGACCTTGTCCGCTACCGGGCTGCTCACCGCCCTTTTGATCGTGTTTAGAACCCTGCTGTCCCTGGTCGTTGTCATGCTCGTCGCCATGTGCAAATGCCAGCATATAACTCGATAAAATCAAGCTTACGAAGCTCGCAAGCAAACCCAAAAATATCTTCTGCTTCATGACTTCCTCCATTAATTTCACAGGCTTGGCATTATAGACTGCTGACAAGGACTTGACCGATTACCACAGTAGAATAGAGCGAACAGGCAATGTCCCAACAGCAAGGAAGCATGGAACATACATTTAGCTCAGCCGTCTGGGTTTTAAGGATTGGGTGATCGTCCACATTCTTTAGTTTTGAACAAGGAATGGATGTAGTTCATCCGAACGTCGCCCAAACTGAGGAAATTGCTAATGCGGAACGCTATAAACCTGTCCCTGGTCACAGCACTCGCTCTTTCATCAAGCCTCGGAGCCTTTGCCCATGGAGGCGAGGATGATGAACATCCTCCTATAATTAATCAACAGTACGCCCCTGGCGCGTACCCTGTAGCTCCTGGGACATATGCTGGTCAACAGCCGGGGTACTTAGGACAGCCTGGGGCTGGGCACATTAACGATCCACGTTACAACCCAGGGCACAATAATTCGCTGAGGCATCAGGTGAACGATGCTATCAATCCAGCAGGGACAAACGGAGCACCAGGATACGGTTTACCAGGAGTTGCTCCAGCCTATGCTGGATACCATGGAGCTTATCCCTCGAATCAGCCGGGGTACTTAGCCCAACCCGGAGCCGGTCACATAAACGATCCAAACTATAATCCAGGACACAGCACCTCACTCGGTCATCAATTGAAAGATTCTGTCAATCCGGGGACGGCTCCAGCATACGGTGTACAGGGAGCAGCGCCTGGCTATGGCTACGGGGGGTATCAAGGAGCACCTGTCGGTGTCAATCACATGAATAATCCGTACATAAACCCGGGCCACAACGGCTCAGTACAGCATCAGATGAATGATGCTGTCAATGGAAACCAGGTTTTCCCACGACAGGCGCCTGTATTCAACCGTAGCCACAGCGGACACGGACATAGCAATGGGCATGATGACACTGATGGCCACAGCCATTAAGCGGGAGCGACAATGATCAAAGCATATAAACTGGCCGTGTTTACCACTGTAATGGTGCTGGCGGTCTACACAAGTAATCTCTCAGCCTTCGCGGGTGATGATCACCACGGCGGAGGTCATGGTGGCGGTCACGGCGGTGGTCATGGTGGCGGCCATGGTGGTGGAGTCTTTGGCGGCGGTCACGGCGGAGGCCATGGTGGTGGAGTCTTTGGCGGCGGCCATGGTGGTGGTCACGGCGGTGGGGTCTTTGGCGGCGGTCACGGCGGAGGCCATGGTGGTGGAGTCTTTGGCGGCGGCCATGGTGGTGGTCACGGCGGTGGGGTCTTTGGCGGCGGTCACGGCGGAGGCCATGGTGGTGGTCACGGCGGCGGTCATGATGACCATTAAATATTAGGTCGTCCTGCACACCCAAGGAGGAATCTGTTGAAAACTGGCAAAATTACGCTACTTTTGATAACGCTGACAGTAGTTGGGTCGATGTCGATGTTAGCTACTTTACGAGCACGGCGCCCATAATCGTGGACACGGCCAATTAACTATTGTTTGGCGCGATTTGGCTGCTCCAAGCTACAATCTAAATTGTCTCCTGCAATGCACGCAGCAGCGTTTTCATAATGAATACTCCTTGAATGACAAAGCCCATCGGACTCAAGAACCGATGGGCTTTGTCTATTTCGGGTGCGGACATTTGTCATCTAGCGGTGTCTGCGGCCATGTCCACTGCCGTGAGGCAAGCTTGGCCTATGATTGTAACCAGAGTTCCAGCTACCGCCATGACCGCCGCCGTATGGCTGATAGTAACCAGAATGGTTCTGATTGATCACATCGTTGATGACATGCGGCACGCTGGGTCTATTGTAATATCCGCTATGACCGCCACCGTATGGCCGATAGGAGTGGTGCGGATTGATCACATCGTTGATGACATGCGGCACGCTGGGTCTATTGTAGTATCCACTATGACCGCCACCGTATGGCTGATAGGAGTGGTGCGGATTGATCACATCGTTGATGACATGCGGCACGCTGGGTCTATTGTAGTATCCACTATGATCGACACCGTAGCGACTATGATACTGCAAATAATTATGAGAATGCTGTTGACTAATGCTGTCTATGGTGGCGTGTGGCAAGCTTGTCCTATTGTGGTACCCAGGACTATGTTGGTTGTTCACAGCTTGCAAGTGATTGTCTTGTGGTTGCTGGTCGCCACTGCAGCAATCACTCCCGCCTTGTTGACCAGGAATTTTGATATCACCACGTAGGTCTTGAATCTGCTTTGCCTGAACAATCCCCCGAGACAGTTTCTGTGCATCAACATGTCCAGTTTGCCAGAACGAGGGGGCTTCCGGAACTACTGGAGTCTGGGTATCACCCTGCTGCTGAGTGAAGACCAGAGTCATTGGTGTTCCGAAGGTTTGCTCTATATATTGGCCATATTTGCCGACCGGTGAATTCGGATCGACCATGTCGAGATCCACAAAGACAAAAACTGCTCTAGTGTCGATTGCTTTGGCTTGCAGGATGGAATTTTCTACAACCTGCTGGCTCTCCGCATCGTTTCTGTGTCCAAACATCATCACAACTGGTTTGTGGGCCGCGGCAGCATCATATAGAGCCCGCTTGTACTCTTCTTTGTTTGTAACCGTATGATGGAAAGCAGACTTCAGGGTCTCTTCGAACGCCGGATGGACATGGCTTTCGTCGGTAACTAACGGGTGGACATGGCTGTCGTCTTTAGCTGGTGGGTGAACATGGCTTTCGTCGGTAACTAACGGGTGGACACGACTGTCATCTTTGGCTGGCGGGTGGACATGGCTGTCGTCTTTAGCTGGTGGGTGAACATGGCTTTCGTCGGTAACTAACGGGTGGACATGACTGTCGTCTTTGGCTGGCGGGTGGACATGGCTGTCGTCTTTAGCTGGTGGGTGAACATGGCTTTCGTCGGTAACTAACGGGTGGACATGACTGTCGTCTTTGGCTGGCGGGTGAACATGGCTTTCGTCTTTAGCTGGTGGGTGAACATGGTTGTTTACAATCTGAAGATCACCATTTTGACCAACAAATGCCGAATCAACAGGAGATGTTTGGCAGCTTGATCCGCGACAACAACTCGCTTCTTGGCTGAATGCTTTACGTACAGCAGGATCGCCGCTCATGGGCTGTTCCAACGGCTGCTCTAAGTAATCTGACATAGATGCATACCTCTTCCAGCCCGGCTTCAGACGTTCATTAGTAATGATTGATCAACCAGAGTATTGTAAAGGGGATGTCTTTGTTTGCAATGGGAGAAATACGCATTACAGACATAAGGCTTGATGAGTTGCCTGGCCCGCTGGTCCATCGCGGCAGCCATTCTGCGGAAGTCTTGTATGGTCATCATCCCCCTCCGTCCGGGCAGTAGCGCTCGTCTGCCTTCGTTCGCTTTTAGCGTGAAAGTGTGATGATAACTGATCTTCAGTTTTTCAATCCATGGAGCTGAAGGCGACCCAGCCGCGCTTATGCTGCTCCTTACCCGATCTTATCGGACGCGGCGGAAAGCCACTGTTTACAGACGTTTTCCTTTCGCCAGCATTGGTCCTTGCCAGGGATGCGAATCACCTTTGCGACCACCGGCATTTACCGGCTGAGGCGCTTGCCAGTTCTCCAAAAGCCGCATGCATTCTTCAACTTTGTCCGCTGGAAAGATTCCGGCAGTGCCATTCAAAACATTGACTATGATACCCAAACGCTGTGCAAACGGGCGTTGAGGGATTTTTCGCTTCTTCAGTTCTTCGATCAACCAGTAAATTTTTATGGGCTGCGGCCCTTTGTCAGCCCTTGCTTTAACACCTGAACTCATGGCTATTTCAATGCTCCTATAGGCTGCTGGACACCCAGATTATTAGCCTCCCAGATCGGCGCTGTAAAGTGAGCCAATGCATATCTGATTGCATGACACCGTTCGGACTCACGGGATCTCTGCGCCGCCAGTCTGCTTTTCCATTCCTAGCACTTGTGCCCAAGCCGCTTGTGCTGCATGGATCGCCGCCTCTTCAAAGCGCTTCATTAGCGCCTCCTTTTGTTCACGATCCATCGGCTTTGCTTCTCTCATCAGACTTTCCATGTCTACGCCGTAGCTAGTCGCCATTCCTGCAAAATATCTTGCTCCTACACTTTGGTGCAAAATCGCCATCAGTACGCCGCCAAAGCCCTCCAGGTATTCGATCACTTTGGCGTTATTACCATCATTCGTTGCCTGTCCTTTGTGCGCCATGCCGCTTACAATCAGCTCTCTGACAAGATCAGAAACTTTCTTGTTTTCAGCCGCCGCTCTTTTCTGCAATTCTTCAAGCACTTCATTAGGCAGCCTGACCGCCACGGTTCCACTCGCCATGCTCTTACCTCAATACCTGCCGTAAGGATCAAACCTGTCCCAATCGTCGCGTTTCCGCTCTTTGTCCCGCTTTCGTTTCTTTTTCTCTTCGTCTCGCTTGCGCTCGATTTCTTCGATGCCTTGCTCCAGCTTCTCTATGTTCTCGTCGTCACGCGGCTTTTCCCACGGCATCCGAATCTTGCTTTTCTCTTCGATGTCTCGCTTTGCGTCAACCAGTTCGTCCCTGCCTTCCTTCAAGTAGTCTCTGTTCCTGTCATCCAGCGGAATCGACCGCACAATTTCTGACGCTATCGCCGCCTCTGTCATGAACAATCCAACAATCGGATTTCTCATAAGCTGCTCTTGCAGCGGGTCTATCATCCTGCCGCCCTCTGCCGCCTTGAGGTCTTCCATGGTTTTGCTGCGCTCAAATTTCTTATGAGTCGCCTCGATTTGCTTTTCCAGAGCACCTGACCATCGCTCTCTGTCTTTGTTTTCAATCCAGCCGCGCATTTTCTGGTAGTCATCAAACGGCAATCGCTCGTCGCTCTCTCTCAGCTTCGATGCCAATCCTGTCAGCTTCTCGTAGCTGTCATTTTTGCTGTACTTGTCGCCCTGGTATTCGATTTCATCGCGCTTTTTCTTCTCGCCGCCAGCTTGTTTTTCCGTCTCTGGCTGGTTTTTTAGCCGCTCTTTGTCCTTTATCCAACCTGCCAGTTTCCTGTATTCGTCTTTTGGTATTCGCTCCTCATAGTTATCCCAGAGGTACTCATTCAAGTCTCGCAACTCAGCCAGGTTATTGGCTTTCGACCATTCGCGCCCTGCTGCTTCTATCGTGTCCAGGTGGTATGGCCGCTCCGCTTCTTCTGCCCCTTTCTCTGGCCCCCGCTCCTTGCCTTCTTGCTTCTCTTTCCAGTCTTTATAAGGTTCTAGCTGCTCTCGGACTATCTTCTGATGCATCCAAGGCAACTCCATTCCGTCGCGTATTCGCTCTTCTTTCGCCGCTTCCCGCTCTGCTCGCCGCTCTTTCTCTCTGTCTTCTCGGTCACGCTTCGACCGCTCTAACTCTCTTGGGTGGCACCTTTCCAGATATCGATCACCGTACTCCTTCACTTTGTCGATGTCTTTCATATCAATGCGAACTTCAGTGCCGTTGCGGTCCTTGCCCAATACGACTACATGGATATGATGGTGATCGGTGTTGTTGTGCTCTACTGCGAACCACTGCAAATCCCGCCCCTTGTCCCGGCTCAGGTTCTGCATTACTTCTCTCGTAAACGCTTTCTTGTCTGCCGGGTTTATCTCCGGCGCCAGTGTCAGCTTGTGCACCACTACTCGGCTATCGCCTAACTCCTTGATCGCTTCGCGCATTTCTTTGGCGTCAATTCGATCCCCTTGCTCGTTGAACATCTCCCGACCGCCCTTCTCTCGGTCCGGTCCTGGGCGATGCTGAATGTATTTGACGTGCGCCAGGGCCTTGCCGATCGACACCACTTTGCCGCCCTTTGCCCGCCCTGGTATGTACCTGTGTTTAACGACGATCACGCTTTAACTGCCTTCTTCATTGCCTCAACTAGATCGCGTTCGTCCTTGTCCACTGCTCTGGCCATCTTTTGCTTAGCCGTCGTAGCCGCCGCTTCAAATGCCGCTTTCCCTTCCGCCGTCTTGCCCATGTTCGCGTAAGTCAGCTCTATCATCGTTCCAACTTGCCGCCCTTGCCGCGCCAGCATCGCGCATATTCGATTAGTCATGCCGTTGATCGATTGCGCTATCACCGTCTCTCGCGGCTCGTTCTTGAGCTGGTCGTGATGGTCCAGATACCAGAGCACCGCCTCTCTCACTACCTCCGATTTCGTTTTGCCTTCCAGCTTCGCCAGATCGTCCACGCGCCGGAAGTCTTCGCGCCTTAGCTTCGTCTCCAACTTCGGCTTGAATACTCGCTTTTTACTCTCCAACATATAGCCGCTACCTCTCACCTTATCTGTATTTCCATTATACAGATGAGCCGGGATTGGATATACTCAGTCCTATTTGAGCCATACTGTAAACAGGCTCTAGGCGTGTGTATCGCGTTAGCGAGCACGCCTTTTCATCTTGCCTTACCGTATGGTCGCTTCTCTCCCTCCGGCAAGGCTTCCGCTCCGCTCCAGTGCTGCTGTTTGCAGTTTCGTATACACCACCGCCTATCGGCTTACATCACTCTGCGTCACGCGCTGCACATTCTGTAAACATGCGAGCCTGTGGCGTCTATTGGCACCGCACACTTTCTAACCGCCTGCACCATATTTGATGCTCACCAATGCGAAAGTGGCTAGTAGAGCGCCGTTTACGAAAGGTGGTCCTCTTACATCGCTGTATACCAAAACCCGTAAAAGGTATCCCTGCGGGATGTTTACATAGCGGTCACATTCCCAAACCGGTGGCACTTCATAGCGACACAACCAGAAAGCGCACACCTGTGACCGTAAACAAGCGCTATCAATATCCGGGGCTCCATAGCGGAAGAACCCAGAAGGCTGAACCTGTGGACTGTTATCGACGCTATGAGCTATCAGTAAGTGGTTGGCGGGGGAAGTAGCCATCAGAACACCACCATTGCCCCGCCTGTCCATGATTATGCCAGAGCCTTCAGCCTGTTCGGTGCAGCTCGGCTCTAAGCCCCCCGCACCATCTGCCGTTCTGCCAGAAAACCGGCGAACCTGGGTCCCATCGTCAACTGGACTGAGCGGTAAATGGAGGGGACCCGGCGTAGGCTCTGCGGAGCTGGGGAGGCAGCCGTTTAAGGAGCGAAGGGAAATTGACGATGGGGGTTCGCTGGTAGGCTCGTTGCCAGGCAGAAGGAAGGGGGGCGTTAAAACAATAGGCGCTAGCTCAACTGAGCCAGACTCTTGAACACAATCGAGATCCCCTGAATCCACCTGATCGAAAAGGAGTAAAACTTTTTTTTCTGAACTAGGGCAAGAACCACCGGAAAGGACAGCCCCCCCCCTACACCCCCGGTTATACTCGCCTGACCAGCAAGCAAAGAGGTCGCGGTGTCTCTTGACAGTGTTGCGACTTGCGCCCGCCTCTCTCGCTAATGCCGAAATGGTCAGAAGCTCTCTTCTCTCTTCCATCTCCAGGATGGCGGCCTTGATCCGCTCTCTGGCATCTGCCATCCGGTCAATATTCGCTTGCTCGTATTCGGTGACGGTCCAGACCTTCCCTGTCTTCCTGTAGTGCGCCAGAAGACGTTTTAAGAGGCGTTCTGTCAGTGGGTAGGGTGTTCGGTCCTTGTATTTTTCGTCACGCCGCCAAGCCGTGGCTCGCTTTATCTGAGCGCCGATCTCTTCCCATTTGTTTTGGTCGATGTGGCGGCAATACCCATTATGTTTTTGCATCAGCCACTCTTCTATCAGTCGCTCTCTGTATGCGTCGTGGCGGGCTCCTGGCAAGGAGTCAACCTCGTTTTCCTCATCGCCATACCAGAGGTAATGACCGATTGCTAAAACAGCGTCGTGTCTTTCGCCCCTTGCCGAAAGCCCTTCCTGCCACCATTTTCGCCCCTTCTCCCAAATTTCCTGAATTTTGCCGCCATTAAAAAGCTTCTCTAAACCGTCGATGTTTAGCCGTTCTTCGTGCGCCAGGGCGTCGCCGCCGGCAGCCGCCCTGGCTGCTTTTAATTGGCTCTCTATGCGGTTCTGCGCTTCGCTCCAATTTCTTTGATTTCTTTCCAGGTCATAAAGGAAAGAGGCTAACGCCTCGTCTCTTGTTATTTCTTCTCGCCTCCGGATCAAATTGCCTTCTTGATCTAACCAGGCAAAGCCCGGTTGCAACGGCAGCCGGAGCGCGTTCCCGCTGGGGAATATTTCTAGGGTCCCGCTCTTGATCTCATAGCCGTGAACCTTCAGCCATGCCTTAATGGTGTTCTCGACTTCGCTACATTCGGCCCAATCATCGAAGAATATATATAAGTGCCAGCCGCCGCTCTCGCTGCTTCTATATGGTGTTGCTGTCAGACCGACTGCAGCTAATTTCTCCTGCAGTTTTGCGAGCTCCTGGGCGTTGTGATATTTGCTTCGTGCATCAATGTCCAGGACGGCATGATGTGTTTGCTCGGCCCAATAGCAGCCCCGCAGTATTCCCCGGCCGCTGTCTTGAATTACTCCAAGGATCTGGTGATCTTCAAGTGGCCCTGTCCATTTCCGCCACCTGTCTTGATTCGGCAGCTTGCATATCAATATGTCCCGTCGCAAAAATAGCGAACAAAAAATGCTCTGCATTTCCTGCGCTGAAAATTTATCTTTGAGTGCAACCCCTGACGGGATCGCGGCTAATGCTGAAACTCCGGTCACTGTCTACCTTAAAGGCGTACTTGACGGTGGCCGGATCTGCGGTTATTCTTTCTTGCATCACGGGAAAAGCTTCCAAACAAAACCCGTTCTACAGTTTGAATATCCGATAAATGCCCGGCCTTGCCGTGGTTAGCAATTACGTCGCCGCAAGCGGCGTTTTTTCTTTAGCGATTAAAACCCTCTATATATAAAATACATGCCACCATATATAGTGCATGATTGCACTGTCCAAAAGTTTACGACGGCAAACAATTACTGTCCAGCGACCCAAGATCTAATTCGATGCCACCATGTGGATCGGTGTTGCAGATCGGAGAGTAACTTTATTTGCTGTTCGTACCCGCTCACCTGCGCTTCCAGATAGCCAGTCCTGTAACTAGCGCCTTCTAACTGCTTCGCGGAGTGTTCTAAATTCACTTTCAATTCTTGAATCTGGTTTCTTAGCTCGGTCACCAACTCCGTGTCCGAATGCGGCCGGTTTGCTCGGTCATCGACCGCTTTGATCGCAATCGGCGTAAGGGGTTTAACGCGCCATTCTAAACGCTTCGGGCCGGGCACCTTATAACCGTCAAGAGTCCCATCCTGCAACAATCTTCTGATTGTGCGGACAGACTTTCCTAACGCGGCGGCGGCTTGTTCTGGCGTCCAATCGGTCACGGTCAAGTTGTCCGACTTTTGCATTTCTTGGTCATGACCGCTTTCACTGACCTCACAGTCAAGCAAGTCATCAAAACCATCCAGAGCAGTGGCATTGGGAGCCATTCCCGCCTTGGCTGCTTCCATCATTTTGTCCGTCTTCTTTCTAGTAAGCGATGATTACACCGACTAGTGTTGTCCTAATGACCGAATCGGTCAAGCGCGAATTTCGATGAATGCTTGGCAAGCTATGCATCTCGCTTGAGTTCAGGAATTGTAATGAACAAGCGATTAGAACCAACGGGCCAGGATCTGAAGCCTCGCTTCTCATAAAAGCGCTTGGCGGCATCGTCCTTTGCGTCTACTACCACCGCCCTTAGTCCGGCGATTTCAGACGCTGCCAGAGCCCTCTGGAGGGCATCCAAAATAAGACTGTTGCCTAGACCTTTGCCGGACCAACCTTTATCAACTGCTAGTCTCCCAAGCAAGATGATCGGAATTGGGTACTTACCTAAACCTTTGCGGACGTGCTCGGGGGCGTCTTTCCAGTCAATGCCACCAAAAACAATCGTGTAATAAGCCACGACCCGGTTAGCATCCAAGACAACGTAAGTTCTTGCACCATCTCGCTTTTGGGTCTGACGGGCGTAACGCTTCAGATATGTGTCGAGCGCTTCCACGCCACAGTCAAAGCTACTGGTGTCGTGTCCTTCTTCTAAGGGACATGGCTCTTTCATCGAGCTTCAGTCCTTTTCAAAGACACTTTTTGACTTCATAAGCTTACGTAATGCCGGGTTGCTTTTCGGCGGATTATCGAGCGCCTGACAGATCGCGTTCCATTGGTCTTCGGAAACCGACATGACGTGCTGGTCACGGATGACCTCCTGGGCAGCCTCATAGGCATTGTTCAGAATGAAATTGCTCACCTTGGTCTGCTTGATCAGGGCAGCCAGCTCAAAGGCAGACTTTTGCTCTTCCGTCACCCGCAGGTTAAGGGTTTTGGCTTTGGTGGTTCTAGGTTTGCGTTGCGGTGAAGCCATGGTTTGTTTCCCCGAAGGGCCGACAATACCAGTATGCCAAATTGTGTATTCATTGTCTACACAATTTCAGCCAAAGCTACCCCAAAAACCTTTGAACTAGGCTCCTATCCGCCTCTCCTGGCTGTCGGCCTAAAATTCACTCCTCCAAACCCTCACCAGTTAAGGATTTCAGCGATCCATGAACCATAACAGAAATTATCGGGCGGTATCACCCTCGGGCAGATACTCCCTCATGATTATGCGCTGCCACGTGGCGGGCGAGCTCATTCA
>JAIEPM010000341.1 GCA_019748395.1 Candidatus Obscuribacterales bacterium | reverse complement strand
AGTTTGCTATTGCCTCTTATGCGCCTTACCAATTGCGGCAACAACAATAAAGCACAAATTGAATATACGGAAAGAGCCTTTGAAATGCGCCGAAAACTTCCCGGATTCAAAGTCAACGGCAACTCGGCGCCAATCGCAAACGTGCTGGCGCAGCTTTATCTTGACAGCAGCAATACTGAGCGCGCCGAACACTTTGCAAAAGAAGCCTGCAGCCTGTCTGAAGCACTCTTTGGAAGAGGAAGCGGGCACCACCTGTGGTGCAAATGCACTTTCGCAATGGTAAAAATCAAAGAAGGCAAAAAAGCCGAAGGCGAAGCAATACTGGATGAGAATTTCAAGGAAGCCCAAAAACTGAACTCGCTTTACGAAATAGAAGTGCTGACTAGAAGCGTAAACGTCCTGCTTAAATATGGATTCTTTCAACGAGCTTGCGAAATAGCAGACCTTGCCGAAAACAAAAGCCGAAAATTTCTTGAGGACTGCGATCCGGAGCTACAGCTGGCTCGCGATCAGCTAGATGCCGTGTGCAACTGGCATCTGGGACGCCATGCTAAAGCCGAGCAACTCATTTCAATCTATCTGACTGATCTCAACAAGTTCTATCCGGAGAAAAGTGGAAGAATCAAAGTGTTAAAAGAAGCGCGAAAGTCCCTTCAAGATGCAAAATTATTCGAGCTGGCAAAGCTCCTGCCGCCTTGAGCAGAAACCCGTTCAGGAATGAGCGTCAAATCAAAAAAATCGTGGTAGATTGCATTTGGAGCAGTCTGGAAGCGGAGAGTTAACAGGATGGCCAAAATCCTCGTAGTCGAAGACTCGGCGGATATACTTGAAATGGTTAAACTGACGCTGGAGTCGGAGCATTACTCAGTGGAAACGGCTGCCAACGGTGACGATGGCTGGTTTTACCTCAGCTCATACGATTACGATCTGGCAATTTTAGACTGGCAAATGCCGGGAAAAGCAGGCATCGACATGATTAGAGAGTATCGCTCTCTGGGCGGCAAAACGCCCATCCTCTTGCTCACAGGTCTAACATCATTTGCCAACAAAGAAGAGGGTCTCGACGGCGGAGCCGACGACTATCTCACAAAACCATTCAATGTCAGAGAACTTTGCGCGAGAGTGCGAGCCCTCTTAAGACGTTCAAATCGGGAAACAGACAACAAATTGCGAGGTGGAGGCATAGAACTCGACCCGGTGAGCTACGTTGTCACCATGTCGGGTGCCCCGGTAGACCTTCAACCGAAAGAGTTTCAGCTCCTTGAATTTTTTATGCGTCATCCAAACAAAGTATTCGACCAGGAAGCAGTGCTCAATCGAGTCTGGCCCTCAGACTCCGAGGCCACAGTGCAAGCGCTCAGAAGTACGCTCAGGCGCCTGAGAACGAAGATAGATCCCGATGGAAAAGTAATCAAAACAGTTCATGGCGTCGGATATATTTTCAGACCAAACTAAGTTGTAGAATCACCTGCCTATTGTTTTTCAGATGTCTCAATCAGCCGACGCCTTTCTAGATTCTTTGATCTTGAGAATCTATCTAATCCAACAAGCTTTTGATTATTAAAGAACGTTCGGATTGATGGACTCGAGAGAGCAGCCGGCCTCGCGAATAAATACTGTCCTCTTCCATACCGGTTTTGCTGTTAGTCAGGCTGAAATTGGCACCGGCATATGTGTATTTATAGATCTGCGGATAAATATGAACGGCTTCCCCGTTTTTTGGATAAACAGCCTCATCCTTAGTCTCAGTGCCGGTCTGGTAAGTACCGCTTATTCTCAAGTCGGAGTTTCTTGCCTTCAGTTCTTTATTGATTCCCTCAACAAGTTGCTTTACTGCATGCGGACCCTTGTTTGCGGCATCTGCAAATACGCTCGACAGCCGCTCTCGCTTGTTTCCATAGCCGAAGTCATCATTTCTCAAAATGAAATCAGCAGAACTTTTCGCTGCCTTAATAAGCTCCGCTTCTGAATATTTTTCACGATTCTCAGTTTGCTCCGCTTTGTTGTTATTTTCAAGCTTCTTGAAAATATCGCTCAGATCAAAGGTCACTTCACCGCTTTCCTCAGTAGATTTCTCGAACAGCTCATCTCTTCTAATATCTTCCATCAATGAATCCCCCTGACTTTAGCTCTCAGGCTAAAGCTTGTTCATTCCAGCAGCTGTTTAACCTTCCCGCAGGATTCTATCCGGAGAAAGAGGATTCTTGACTGCGGACTTCCGCAATACTTAGCCGGCCGCCTCAGCCGATCCTTCAGTTCTCAATTCATCAACTTTAGCTTTAGCTTCAGCGGCAGCTCTGTCAAGTTTTTCGTCTTTAGGAAAATCGCTGGAGCGACGGCGCGGGTGATCGGCAGCACCGGGCTCGGCCCCGGGCGCAGAAACTCTATGACTGCGACCGCGATTGAACAATTGCAAAAATGAATGCAAAGGCGTTTGAGACTCCAGCTTTTGCTCGGGCGCCTGATGGTACATATAGTTTAATGCATCGGCCAGTTCGTCGGCAGAGTTGTAGCGCACCAGCATGCCTCTGTTCGCCGCTGAAATTGCTCCGGTTTCCTCGGATGCAACAATACAAAGTCCATCATATTTTTCAGACAAGCCGAGCGCCGCGCGGTGACGCGTGCCGTATTTGTAGCTGAGTTTGATATTGTCGGTCATCGGCAAAATCACACCGGCAGCTATGATCTTGTTCTGTCGAATCACAACTGCACCGTCATGCAAAGGCGATGTGTTGTTGAAAATAGTAAGAAGCAAACTTGCACTTACTTCCGAATTGAGTGTAGTGCCGGGGCTCACATAATCGCGCTCGCCTTCAGGCGGTTCCACCACAATGAGAGCGCCTGTTTTGGTGCGCGAGAGCTCTCGCACAGCTTGAATAATTTGCTCGATGACTTCTTTTGCTTTTTCGTTATGAGTATCAGAAAGAGAGAAATCAACACGAAAGCGTGTGCGTCCGAGATAGCCCAGCCCCCTGCGCAACTCAGGCTGAAACACAATTACAACAGCGATCAAAAGAACCGGAATCATCTCACGCAAAATCGCCGTAATAATCGACAGCCCCATAAAATGACAGGCAGCCCAGAACATCACAAAAAGCATGATGCCTTTGACCAGACGCTCAGCCTGAGTGGCTCGAATTCGCCGCCACATCCAGACAATCGCGTAGCCGATTATCAAAAGTTGCAATACGATTTTAGCCGTATCCCAGGCGCTTTCACGGCTGGCAATTTGCATCATATGCATGAGCTCTTGCCAGGCGTCTTCCATCCTTACCTCAAAAAGCGGTCGGGTACTCTGTCTTTCCTGATCAGGTCTTCGTTGCTTTCACGCTCGACAATGATTTCGGCATTGCCGTCGGCGACCAGCACACAGGCCGGGCGAGGGCTGCGGTTGTAATTTGACGCCATGCTGAAATTATAGGCACCGGTGCCGAAAATAGCTATCAAATCGCCCGCGGACGCTGCCAGGTAGGCTTCTTTTATGATTATATCCCCTGATTCGCAATAGCGGCCGACTATAGTCTGGGGATCTTTTGCTGCCGGGGCATTTGCGCGATTAGCCAGAGCTGCCGTATAGCGACTCTGGTATGTAATCGGGCGAGGATTATCAGCCATTCCCCCATCTACAGAAACAAATTTTTTACCACTGGCAACCTGCTTGCAATGACCTACCGTATATAGAGTCACTCCGGCCGGACCGATTATTGAGCGCCCGGGCTCTACCATTAAGCGAGGCAGGCGCAAATCTCTTTTGTGGAAAGCTTCCAGAACCCGGCGACTCACAGCTTGGCCCCAGGCATAGGCACTAATAGGATTATCTTCCGAAGAGTATTTGATACCAAGTCCGCCGCCAACATCCAGACAGCGTAATTCAAAATTCAGTGAATTTTTCAGGGACTGAGCCAGATCTGCCAGGATATCGACATTCTCCAGATATGGCTCAATTTCTTGAGCCTGACTGCCGATATGAGCATGCAAGCCGATGAGATCTATGGACGGCAATGCAAGTGCCTGCCGAACAGCCGACTCAAGCTCATCGAGGGAAATACCGAACTTGCTGTCATGCTGCCCGGTTTTTATATGATGATGAGTATCGGGCTCCACCCCCGGTATCACGCGAAAAAGAATGCGTGCGCGCTTGCCCAGCTTGGAAGCAATGGCATTGAGCATTTCAAGCTCGGACAAATTGTCGACAACAACCACAAGATCGCCGTACTGAAGACCGGCATTCAGTTCCGATTCCGATTTATTGTTGCCATGCATGCAGATCTTCTCAGCCGGAAAGCCTGCTTTAATAGCCGTATAGAGCTCTCCTTCCGAGACCACGTCCAGTCCAAGACCAAGCTTATGCACCAGATGGCACATTGCCAGACAGAGAAAAGCTTTTCCGGCGTATAGAATCTGCAAGTCGGGATAGTCTTTAAGCCCTTGTTTATAAGCTTCTATGCCCTTGCAAATGGTATCTTCATCGATTATCCAGAGCGGTGTCGAAAATTTCGCAGCCAGTTCAGTACAGTCACAGCCGCCTATAACAAGGTGACCGGCTTCATTCACCCGACAGGAGCTGGGGCGAATTTCGGTATTAGGTGAGGGATTTGCTTCGCTCTCAGAACTCATCCTGACGGCTCCGTTAGTTACCAGAGCGCCTATTATCGCTTAGATCGAAAAATCTTTCTCAGTCTTGTTGCAAAACTTTTGCCTCTCGGCTAAACCCGAGCGTGACTGCGGTTGCGAGCGGAAGACTGCATTTGCCCAGCCTGGCGGTGCTGCCGCACAGCTCTGGCAACAGCCTCACGAGAAGGGGTCATCACCACGGCAGAAGGAGAGAAGTCCTGATATGGCGTAGCGTCAAAGCTCGAATCAGTCTTATCACCAAGCCCACTGAGACTGAATCCTAAAGTACGAGGATCGGCAACAGTTAAAATTGATGCATGCACTTTGCACTCACCGCTTTTCAAAAATTGTTTTACCGAATCGGGCGAGCCGTGCGTCCAACCGTCAAAAGCGCTAAATAAGCCGACAACGCGCCCTTTGGCTATATAGACTATGCAAATAGTCTGTTCGTTCATTGTATTCACGACAACGCAACCAGGCAGTCCGGAGCGTTTTAGAGAATTGACGGCAGTGTCAAAAATGTTCTCAACGCTCTGTCCCATGGAAATATCCATGGTCTCGCCGTAAAAAAGCGAAGAAGCAGCAAGCACGAGTTCCTCCGGAAGCTCATAAGCATCCAGAATATTTCCCGGAGCGGCAAGATCGGCTAAAGCACATTGATGCGCATCTTCATGAAGATATTGACCACGCATGGATTTCCGCCCGTAAACACATCCTACAACCCGTCCTCGAAAAAGCAGCATGGCAGAACGGGAGCGTGCATGGTTGGACGTAATCTTGAGACAGCCGGTTCTTTCTGCTCCCTCGAGACTAACCAGAAGGTGGTGAAAGCGCAGGGCTACCGTATCTTTTAGATCAAGAGAGCGATTGTTGGAATCCGGAAAAAGGGCAACGGTTCTTTTACAGGAATCTGCCGAGTAAGCGCGCTGCGACACGGATTGCCGTCGCAACGCATCTTCGGTTTTCTTCCTGAAAAAATAGTTGATCATGAGGGCTTCTCTGCTGCGACCAGCTCGATGTCTGGCATTTAACTGGATTTACATAGAGCGGCGTTGATACCGTGAAAGTCGCAAAGGCTCTCGCCCGGAGCCATTTACAGGCTATCAGACCCGGGGCGCGCAGTCACTGGTGTAACTACGTAGCAGAAATGGTGTATGCCGCTCTTTTGCTCCCGGCTGATTAAAGCGCTCAAATCCGGTGCTGCAAAGGCTTACGGGCACGCTGCTTAGAGAGCCGAAACTTTCAAAAGGCAAGAGCTGAATATCTCTTTATTATGAAGAAAAACGAAGTCAATGCCCTTCAAAATTCACAGCTTATCCGGAACTTAGCTTTCTTAGCTTTCTCTTCGAATATTGATACCGCCACCGGTGCGTCAATTAAATGCGTCTCTCACGTGGGTTATCTGCGGCTGCGACTTACCGGTGCGTGGAATGGCGATGACCATAACATCGTAACGCCAGCTTCTCTGATGCAGCCCCTCTGCTTCAAGTAGAAAGAGGCGCGACACTTCCAGAATCTTGCGTTGTTTTGTATACCCCACTGCTTCAAATCCGACTTCGGGAATGCCGTAGATCGGCAGTTCGACGGTTCTAGTCTTGACTTCGATGAAACAGAGCACCTGCTCAGGGTCCATGGCGATGATGTCAATTTCGCCGGAGCGCCCGGCTCTGTAATTTCGAAGCAGGATTCGATAAGCCCGAGCTTGCAGAAATTCGGCAGCGAGGTCCTCCCCGCATGTTGCAATTCGCTTTGCTTTTGCGCTTTTGAGCTTCCGCTGACTATGCTCAGCGGGGTATAATCGACTTTCCTCGTTCATTAGCGGTCTTTCCTCCGGGACAAGGCTCTGCTCTAATAAACGAAGAAAGAGTTGTCAAAGTTCAATAAGAGAAAAGCATTATGCTCGATATTAAAATCATTCGCGATAACCAAGACGAAGTTCAAGCCGCACTAGACCGCCGACATGGCGGATACAGCGTCTCCGAACTTGTCGCCATTGACAAGCAAGTCAGGGAAACTCAAGGCGAATGGGAAAATTTGAGACGGCGTTCCAATGAAATATCCGAGCAATTTAAAACGGGCAAAGTCAGCGCCGAAGAAAAAGAAGCTTTGAAAGCCGAAACCAAAGAGCTGAAAAGCAAGCTTGTAGACATTGAACCGCAGCTGAAAGAGCTCGAAGCCAAACGGGATTTGCTTTTGCAATCAATTCCCAACCTGCCGGATAAAAGCATTCCGGACGGTGCTGACGAAAACGCAAACGTCGTCGTAAAAAGCTGGGGAGAAATTCCAGATATCAAAGAGCCCAAACATCACTATGAGCTTGGCGACGAGCTGGGCATTCTCGACTTCGAACGCGGCGTGAAACTTGCCGAATCACGCTTCACAGTGCTCATGGACATGGGCGCAAAAATGGAACGCGCCCTCATGAACTTCATGCTTGATTTGCACGGAGCCAAAGGCTACCGCGAAGTTTTTCCGCCAATCCTGGTCAACAGAGATTGCATGGTGGGCACCGGTCAGCTTCCCAAATTTGAAGGCGACTTTTACAAAGTCGAAGAGGATAATCTCTATCTTGTGCCGACAGCAGAAGTACCGGTAACCAATCTTTATCGCGATGAAATTCTCGATGAAGAACAGTTGCCCATACATCACTGTGCTTACACGCCCAACTTCAGGCGCGAGGCCGGAGCCGCAGGCAAAGACACACGCGGTTATATCCGCATGCACCAGTTCAATAAAGTCGAGCTGGTCAAATTTGTAGAACCGGACACTTCAAACGACGAGCACGAAAAAATGACTCGCGATGCCGAAGCAATTCTAGAAGCACTGGAATTGCCCTATCGCCGTATAGTCCTCTGCGCAGGCGACATGGGCTTTTCCGCTCGCAAGTGCTATGACCTGGAAGTCTGGTTCCCGGCACAGGGACGTTATCGTGAGATCAGCTCTTGCAGTAATTTCGGAGACTTTCAGGCACGACGAGCAAATTTGCGCTACAGACCGGCCGACGGCGGTAAACCAAGATTCATTCATACATTGAATGGCTCAGGGCTTGCCATCGGCAGAACACTGGCTGCAATCATGGAAAATTGCCAGCAAGCCGACGGCTCTGTAAAAATCCCCCAGGTTCTTGTGCCCTACCTGGGAGGCCAGACACATATCAGAAAAGCCGAAGCAACAAAAACTCCGGCTGCTAAACTGGTATAAGAAACAAATTTGAATTCCTCTTCGGCTTAAGAGCAGCAGCAGTGGAAATCGGCTCAAAAGTGATTACGACCTGTGACATCATTTACGATGTCACAGGTCGGACTCCGATGAAAATTCCGCGAGGAAGCAATGCTATTTTGCTTGATCCACAGATACCAGCGCTCTACGCAAACGGTGAAGTCGGGATTTGTTTAATTCAAGTTCTCGCGACTGCAGCGCAATCCGAGATCTTAGTTTTAACACCGTTAAAAAATATCGAACTCTGCCCAGACAATCACGGAGTTTCCGAAACACAAGATGAATGGCAGCAGAGCCTTAGAAAGACAGAAGAGCTGAGATTAAATTACTTAAGAGCTCTTCTTGAATCGGATTCCAGCAAATTTTGCCTGGCTTGTAATCGTAGCTTCGATGGCAAAATCAGTCACTGTCCAGGAGACGGTACATTGCTCATTCCCGTGCCTGGGGTGCATCCCGGGCACTCAAAAAATGAAATCATTAAAAGTTCAGACAATCAAAAGTGGCAATTGCAAGAGTTACTCTCGGATGGCTATCTAAAAAGCGTATTTTCGGCAAAACGCCTTTCAGACGGACTTGAAGTCGTGCTGAAGATCCTGCAATACAGACACAGGGACTCCAATAAAGCCAAGAGAAAAATTCAAAAGGAAAATTCTTTTGCAAAAAACATTGAGCATCCAGCTGCAGCGAAACTCCTCGCCAGCGGTATACACAACGAACTTCCATTCATTGTGCTGGAGCGCGCTTATGGTAAGTCCATCAAGGAACTACGCAACAGCATCAGCAGCAAAAGAACACTTGAAGCTGCAATTACAGTTTGCGATTTCCTGGAATATTTGCAATCAAAACAACTCTGCCTGCCGAAACTGGAATCCGCAGATTTATACCTCAGTGAGCAAAGCGGCGTCCCGATAAAACTTGTAGGTTTCGGCCCGGTTGAAATTATAGGACATCCTAATGGGACATACTCTGTTAACGGCATCCTTAACGGAGATTTTTCTTGTTTTGCTCCAGAGGTATTGATGGGAAAACCGGTCAACATTGAGGCTAATATTTATTCGCTGGCAAGCATTGTGGCCGGCAGCCTAAGCAGAAAGGAAATCTTTAAGGGCAGTGGTATGGCTCAAGCAATACAAATACTCTACGATGAGCCAGCAGAGTTTAAGAGCTTGAATCCGGAATTGAAGTTGCCTAAAAGCCTGGAATTTTTGCTCAAGAGATGCTTGAGCAAAAAAGCCTCAGAGCGACCAAGTCTTGCTGAATGCAAAAGCGAGTTCAGTGCCGCGAGATCTAAAGTTTCAAGCTAAGTAATTCTATTGCAGCTTCAGCGGAACTCCGGAAAGCAAGTTGCTGACGGAAATCACGCCAAGATCCCGCAAGAGTTGAGCTTGCGAAATATTGTATGTAATCATCGCCTGAGCATTTTCAATTTGCGCAGAAGTATAATCTTCTTGAGCTTTTAGAACATCGATATTTTTGCCGACCCCATATTGATAGCGCATCCTGGCGAGGCGCAGCTCTTCGGTGGCTGATTCAACTTTCGCCATGGTTTCATCAAGTTTGCGATACGCACTTAAAGTTTTCAAATAAGACTGGCGAACTTCATTGGTTACGGAATTCACCTTTTTATTCAGTTCCAGCATGGACTGACGAGCTTGCGCGCGAGCAGCTTGAATATTGCCGGTATCTACGAGTCCCATGCCGTCGAAGTTCCAATTAACGGCATAGCCAAGAGTATAAAGCGGCGCGATTTGCCTGGACAAATTACGCTGAACAAGAATTGACCCGGAACTGCCGGCAGTTGAGCTGGAAAGCGTAACAGGACTTATGCTTGTACTGACATTGCGAGATGAATGCCCTAAAGTTTCACCAAGACCATAAACATTTCCGAAGAATTGAAAGTTAGGTTGCAAATTAGCCGCGTCGATTTTCGCCGTTTTCTTGGCAGCCAACCATAACTCCTTAAACTGCTTCAGCTCAGGACGATTCTCGACAGCAGTTTTCAAAAGCACTGCCGGCGTTGCGTTTTCGGATATCAAACGAGCACGCTCCACGACCCGAGACGCAGGCACAAGATCTACGCCCTGATCGATGTTCAAAAGATCCGCAAGGTCAATTGCCGCAGATCTGCGCGCAATCTGCTGGTCGATCAATCTCTGGCGATCCGAAGAAAGCTGCGTCCGCGCCTGCAAAACATCAAGGCGAGTGGCCTTGCCGCCGATTAAAAGGTTATCGCTGAGCTTCAGCTGCTCTTCCGAAGTTTCAACAGCCTTGATTCGAATTTGCAAAATTGCTTCACTTAAAACAAGATTGAAATATCTTCTGGTCGCCTCAAAAAGGGTATCGCTGAGACTGGCCTTTTCCTGAAAGCGCCCGGCATGCAGGTAATTGCGGTTTTGCAGAGCAGTGTTCAGCACTTTGCCGCCCTGATATGCATAATAGCTGAAACCGGCGTTGCTGATTATAAACGGCGAGTTGATTTTGGCACCGGCACCGTTGCCTCCGAAAAAAGGCGTTTTAATAGTCCCGTGCAAAAACTGATAGCGATAACCCAGGTTAATGTCCGGCAAAAATTTCCCATAAGATGAAAACAACGTCCAGGCCTTAGAACTTACGTCCTGCTGCCGGATTTTTATATCAAGATTTTCGCTGACTGCTATGCGCAAAACTTCAGGCAGTGAAATATTTTTTGATCCGGAAGCGTCAAGCGCAAAAGGATCAAGCGATTTATTAATCGAAATGAGAGCCTGCAACTTCGGGGCTTCAAGCTCAATCTTATCAAAGTGCTCCGCGCCAACAGATTCGGCAGCTGGTTCCGCGGCGGCAATAAGCGGCAGAGCGGACCAGAGAGAAAAGACAGAGATAAGCAGAAGACTGCTCCTTAATCTATGCTTTTCTTTGCTCAATTCAATCATCACAGACCCCCTAAGCCATCTGCTTTCTGAAGCGCGAAGCGCTCAAGCTTAAAAGCACAAATGCAAAACAAAACAAAGCTAAGACTTGCGGCCAGAGTACATCAAGCCCAACCCCCTTGAGCAAAACACCTTTTAGACAGACGATGTAATAGCGCAAGGGGTTGGCCAACGAGGCGATTCTGAAAAACTCAGGCATACTTTCAAGTGGTGCAAGCGCGCCGGAGAGCTGAATCACAGGCATTGTAATAAAGAAGGAAATTAGCATCGCCTGCCTTTGATTCGCTGAAATTGTCGCAAGCGCGATACCGATAGACATGACGACAAAAATGTAAAGCAAGGAAATTAAGAAGAGCGATAGTGGATTTCCTCTAAAAGGCATATGAAAAATTCCCATGCCGATTGAAAGACTGACACCGATATTCACAAAAAGAACCACGAGCAGGGGAATGATTTTAGCTATTAAAATCTCTGCTGAGCTGACAGGGGTCATCAGCAACTGCTCCAGCGTTCCGGTTTCTTTCTCGCGCAATAGTGTCGCTGAAGACACAAGTATTCCGGCAATATTCAGCACCATACCGATAACTCCCGGCACAAAAAACCAAGAAGATACAAGACCAGGATTAAACATGATTGCAGTTTCAGTACTGAGTAAATCAGGAGAAATTTTGCTTTTTGCATGCTCACTATTGAAGTTGGAAACAATTTGCATAACATAAGCACTGGCAATACCGGCGGTGTTGGCATCAACTCCATCTAAAAGAACCTGCACGTATGGACGCTTGCCTACTTTCAGCTCGCGGGCAAATTCCGGTCCGATCACAATTCCAGCATCGAGATCGCCGTCCCTGACCCTGGCGGCAAGATCCTGCTCGGAACGCCCGCTATCGATAAGATCAAAAACCTCATTACTAACGAGTTCGGCCAGTAAATCTCGCGATGCCGGGCTGCATGAATAATCCAGAACACCTAGACGCAAATGCTTGACCTCCGGGCTCAGCGCCAAGCCATAAGCCATAAGCTGGACGATTGGCGTAATTACAAGAATTACCAGCAACTGCTTGTTTCGCAAGAGTTGCAAAAATTCCTTTTTTAGCAGTGCTCTGAATCCGCTTCCCAGCATTTCATCCTCACTTCGAAAGTTGCATTTTGCGCATGCCGAGTACACCCATTGAAAAGAAAAACAGTGTTATGCCGGACAAGAAAACGGCGACCTCAGAATGAGCCCACCAGTCGGAACCTCGCACGAAAGCATCGCGAGAAGCCTCAATGTAATAACGTGCTGCCACAACATTTGAAAGTAAAGAAACCGGATAAGTGATATTGCGAATCGGATAAATGAATCCGGAAAGAAGCATTGAACCAAGGAATCCGACCATGGCGCAGATTTGCACGGCAGCCATCTGGTTTGTGGCACGGGTTCCGGCCCAGGTTCCAAAAACAACGCCGCTGGCCACATAAAGAATCGTATAAAGGAAATATATAAAAGGATTACCTATAAACGGCAGTTTGAAAATCAAAATTGCCGCAGATATAACCAGGCAGGACT
>JAIEPM010000177.1 GCA_019748395.1 Candidatus Obscuribacterales bacterium | reverse complement strand
GAATTCGCTCATTTTATTCTCCTTCACTTATTGCTTCATGCCGGGGGTGGGATCCAATTAAGGAGGAGCGGAGCTCAATGCGATTCATAAGTTGCGGGCAAATTTTGAATCGCACCGTTCTTAGTGGGTCGCAAAAATTGCCGAGATTGTTCCCGGACTTTTTTCTGCTCTTCTTAATTTGGCTTTCTGCCGCAGGCATAGATCTTAGTTGTGCTTTTGGGGCATTAGAGGCTTTAAGACAGTTTTCGGTTTATTTGAACTGTGTGCGAACTGCTGCTAAAGCTGCTTCGAGTTTTGAGGGGTCTTTGCCTCCTGCCTGTGCCAGCTCGGGCTTGCCGCCGCCGCTGCCACCGCAGGCAGTGGCAGCTTCTTTAATTAACTTGCCGGCATTGATGCCTTTCTTAGTGAGCGCATCGGAAACGCCTGCTACGAGTGAAACTTTGTCCGGACCCTGTACTGAAGCCAGAACAGCAACAATATCATTGCCCTGTTTTCTTAGATGATCAGCCAGGCTTTTGAGTGCATCGGCACTGACGTCTTTCAATTGTCCAAGCACAAGGCGCGTCTCGCCGAGAGTTTCAGCTTTCGAGAGCAAATCCGGGGCCTGAGCAAAAGCCAGTTTTTGCTCAAGAGCTTCGGCTGCTTTTTCTCTGGCTTTGATTTGATCTTGCAAGCGGTCTATTTGTGCGATTAATTCGCCCGGTTTAATTTTCAACTTGCCGGCTGCGGACATCAATATATTCATATGATCGCTGATGAAGCTCCAGGCCTTTTGTCCGGACAATGCTTCAACTCTGCGGACTCCCGAAGAGATGCCGCCTTCCGAAATGATTTTTATCGGTCCAATCTGCCCTGTGTTTGATACATGTGTGCCGCCGCAGAATTCCAGGCTGACATCGCCCATTGATACAACCCGGACAATATCGCCGTATTTTTCTCCGAACATGGCGACAGCGCCGGTCGACTTCGCTTCGTCAAGCGGCATTTCCCGGGTAACAACAGGCAGGTTCAGGCGAACCCACTCATTCATCAAATCTTCTACTTGAGCAATTTCTCCCGGCTTCATCTGTCTCTCGAAGCTGAAGTCGAAGCGCATGGCATCCGGTCCTACTTGTGAGCCGGCTTGCTGAACTTGTTTGCCCAATAAATGTCTCACGGCTGCATGAAAAAGATGTGCCGTGCTGTGATGTAAAACCGTTGCTTCGCGGCGGTTTTTATCGACTAAGGCTTGAATTTTTTGCCCGGCTTCCAGAACACCTGAAAGAAAACGCACGCGATGCACATGCAAACCTTCGTGCTTCTTGGTATCAAGAACTTCCAGTTTTGAGTCCTTATTGCTGATGATGCCGTGGTCGCCCAGCTGACCGCCAGATTCGGCGTAAAACGGCGTACGATCTAAGATAAGCTCAAGCTCCTCGCCTTCCTGCGCGTGATCCACCAGTTTGCCATTTTCGACAAGAGCAAGTACGGTGGCGTCTTCCTGCAGATGATTGTAGCCTGTGAATTCGGTGACGCCGTATTTTTTGACGACTTCGCCTAGTGCTTCTTCACCTGTAAGAATGACGTTGAATTTGTTGACTGCCGAAACCTTTTCATGTTCTTCTCTGGCTTTGCTGAAGCCTTCCATGTCAACGCTTTTGCCCTGTTCTTCCGCAATTTCTCTGGTCAGTTCCAGCGGGAAGCCGTAAGTGGCGTATAAGTTGAAAACTTCTGCTCCCGGCACGATTAATTGCGGTTTGGCTAGTATGTCGTTCAGATAGACCATGCCTCTGTCTATCGTCAGAGCAAATCGTTCTTCTTCTTTGGCAATTGTTTCTTCAGTCAATCCGGCTTGCTCTATCAATTCAGGATAAGCTGCACCATATAGTTCAACAACTTTTGATACGAGTTTGTGAATGAAAGGTTTTTCGAGCCCGAGCAAGCGACCGAAGCGGGCGGCACGCCGCGTTATGAAGCGGAGCACATAACCCCGGCCGATGTTGCTGCTGCGCACCCCGTCCGTCACCAGGAAACTCACGGCGCGGGCGTGGTCTGTGATGATTTTCAAATAAGTATCCGTTTCCGGACTGCTGCCGTATTTGACTCCGGAAAGAGCGCTTACTTCTTCTAAAATCGGGAAAAGCAAGTCGGTTTCAAAAGAGTTGTTTTTCTTTTGCAGAACAGTTGCGATTCTTTCAAGACCGGCTCCGGTGTCCACGTTTTTTGCAGCAAGCGGGCTGTATGCGCCCTCTTCGTCTTTGAAAAGCTCCATGAAAACCAGGTTCCAGATCTCAATTAACCTGTCGCCTTTTGCTTCGGCTTCTTCGACGTTTTTTAAATCGGGACCGCGGTCATAATACAGTTCCGAGCAAGGTCCGCAGGGACCGGTTGGACCGGGAGGACCCCAGAAATTGTCGCTGCGGGACATCCTTTGAATGCGAGCTTCAGGCATGCCGACTTTGTCGCGCCAGATTGCAAAAGCTTCTTCGTCGGCGCAAACACTCTTGTCACCTTCAAATATGGTGACCGTAATTCTTTCTGCGTCCAGACCAAGATCTTTTGTAACGAACTCAAAAGCCCATGGAATAACTTCTTTCTTGAAATAATCGCCAAAACTGAAATTACCCAGCATTTCAAAGAAACTGTGGTGACGGGCGGTTCTGCCGATGTTTTCGATGTCCGAATCTTTGCCTCCGGCCCGAGCTGATTTCTGGCAGGTGACGATGCGAGTGGCGGGCGGCTTTCCCTGTCCCAGGAAGTATGGAACGAAAGGAACCATGCCGGCTGATGTCAGGAGTAGGGTCGGATTATCAGGGATGAGGCTGGCGCTGGGCAGATGCAGGTGTCCATGCTTATCTCTGAAATATGAAATGAATTTCTGGCGTATTTCCGCTCCGGAAACTGACATTTTGCCTCCCTCTTTGAAAAAGACGGCTGGGTAAAGGACCGTGAACTTCAAAGTATATCAAATGGACTCTGCCATTTAGGCTCCTGTGCGGCTTTGTAAGCAATATCTGAGCTTAGTTTCAAGCAACGTCCATTAAAGCTTGGGGCGGCTTACGCTTGGGAACACGTTTCCAACAGTGTAGAAAGCCTTGATTCGATCTGATACGCTTAGGCATCGTTGGCGGTTCGATTGCGGTATCAGTGGCTGGGGGCGTACTCACAGGTGAAGCTGGCCAAAGTTCTTGTAGTTTTCAAAAAATCAACTTTGCAGTTGCAGGCGCTTGAATACAAGGAGCCTCGCTTTCTCAAGTTGCTGGAAGAGGGTCATGCTTCCGTAGCTAAAGTCAAAACTGCTCATGAGCAGCATATGGATACACTGGAAGCCATAGAAGCTGCTTTGAAAGCGCGAGGCATCGCCTATGATTCCTGCCACCGGGCCGAACTCGATGAAAAAACAAAGCATTATGACCTGTTGATTACCGTTGGTGGTGACGGCACTTTTCTTGATGCTTCTCACAATTTGCGGAATGTTCCGATTCTGGGAGTTAACTCGGCTCCCGGCACAAGTTTTGGTCATTTCAGTCTTGCTAATCGCAACAATTTCGAGTCGGTTCTGGAGCAGATCATCAATGATGAATTGAGCCCTGAGCGCTTGCTGCGATTGGAGCTGTCAATTAACGGCAAAGTTTTGCCGGAGCTGGTATTGAATGAGGTGCTCATCTCACACAGTAATCCGGCCGGTACAAGCAGATATATCATTAAGATTGGCGACAAGGAGGAAGAACAGCGTTCTTCCGGGCTATGGGTCGGACCGCCCTCTGGCTCCACCGGCGCCTTGAAGTCTGCCGGAGCTGAAGTTCTGTCCATTACAGATCAGCGCTTTCAGTATGTGGTGCGTGAAGCCTGGACAAGACCGGGGCAGCATTTTATGTTTGTGAAAGGGAAAATTCCCCGATCTCAGCATATGATTATTATTTCGCAGATGCGAACAGGGGCTCTGTATATCGATGGGCAGCACATTGAATATCCTTTTCCCCTGGGTGATGAGTTGATGCTCAGAGCCGCCGATGATGATCTGCTTGCTTTCGTAAATCCACAAGTGAACGATATCTTCCTGAATGAGAGCTGAAAAAACTGAGCGAGGAATCCCCTTGAGCGAAACACTGGCCGTTATTGCCGGAAAACTCTCTGCGCAAACAATTCGTTTATTAGGGCTTGGGCTTGCTTCCAATTTACCTGGAAAAGTAAGCCGCAAAATCAATCCGGCCGTGCTTTCGCATCTGGCGGCGCAAGCTCGAGAAGGTGTTGTTGCCGTCAGTGGTACAAACGGCAAAAGCACAACTGCCGGTTTGCTTGCTTCAATTTTGCATCATGCCGGAAAGAAACTGGTGCACAACAGGCAGGGAGCCAACCTCGTTGCCGGTATTACCGCCTGTGTCGTTGATTCTGCCAGCTGGAGCGGCTCTATAGATGCTGATTACTGCTTGTTCGAAATTGATGAAGCTGCACTGCCTCTGGTGGCGAAGGAAATTAAGATCGACAGTGTGCTCGTTACCAATCTTTTTAGAGATCAACTCGATCGTTTCGGAGAACTTGATACCACTGCCAAGCTGATAAGCAAGGGCATCGACCAGAATCACTCGAATGCCGTGCTGAATGCCGATGATCCCAACGTTGCTCAAATGGTTCCGGGCTCAAGGCGTGTTTTCTACGGGATCAAGAGTCTCAGTCCAAATGAGCAATCTGCTCTCGAGTCGGTTGCTTTGGAAGCCTCCGCTTCCAGCAAAAATTCCGAACTTTCTTACTGCGCAAGCTGTGGAGAAGAGTACAGCTATACGATTGTTTTTTATGGACAGCTCGGTCATTATGCTTGTCGCAAATGTGCAAACAAGCGACCTGAGCCGGGAATTTATGCAGAAAATGTTTCTGTAAAAGCCGGGGCCTCCAGTTTTGATCTTGTATACGCAAATCAAAAGCTGGAAATAAGCTTGCCGCTTCCAGGAATGTTCAATGTTTACAATGCGCTGGCCGCAGCAGCTCTGGCTGTGGAGCTGGCAATCCCGGCAGAGGCTGTTAAAAGCGGGCTTTGCGAATACTCTACTTTATTTGGGCGCTCCGAAAAACTAAGCTTAGGCGGCAAACATTTGTTGATACAGCTAATAAAAAATCCAGCTGGAGCTTCTCAGGCTGTCAGCGCAGCTGCCGCTGATCCTGATGCTAAATTTTTGATAGCTATTAATGACAATTATGCAGACGGTCGTGATGTATCATGGCTCTGGGATGCTGATTTCGAATTGCTTTCGAGCTGTCCCGGACCCTTTGTCGTGAGCGGTAATCGTTGTAACGACATGGCGGTGCGTCTGAAATATGCAGGAGTCGATCCTTCTAAAATTACCGTAGAATCGGAGCTGTCGGCAGCCATTGATGCCGGGCTTGCTCTTTGCAAAAAAGATTCCGACACGCTCTGGCTGATGCCTACATACACCTGCTTGCTCGAGCTTCAAAAAATTATGAAAACCCGAGGCTGTCCACTTTCCGGAACATAATGGGCTTTCTAGCCGCTCAGTCCGTCACAAGACCGTAATGTACCGCCAGGCGTCTGAGTATAAGTTCTGCTTTCTCAAAAAGTTGATCGGACTCGGTATTGCGACCCTGCATGTCCAGGTTGATTGAGAGATCTATGAGGCAGAGTCCCGCTTCGGCACTGTCTTCGCCGTAATTCTCTTCAGCTATTCCCAGCGCTTTGCGCTGTATAGTTTCAGCTTTGCCACAGTCGTCTTTCTGCACCAGAGACGCAAGACCTAAGAGCACACTCCAGTTATCCGTCGTTGTATTCATAGCGTTCACCGAGATTCCCACTTTGATAGTTTCAAATCTCGGTGAACGCTAGGTGAACGCTTTAAATTTTAAAATGACTAAAACCGGCTTCTAGTGCATATTCTAACCCGGCTATATCTCGCGGACTCAGAGCAAGCCCAGCTTTCTCAACTCTTCCAGAATCTGATTGCTTTTCAGAGCGGACATGCAAGATTCGCTTTCACTGAGCTTGCAGTTCAGGTTCTGCCAGTAATCGAACAATTTTCGCTCGTCCCAATCTGCGTAGTAAGTTTCGCTGTTTGGTGAAAAATTGAACTCGTCCTTGCGACATTGACTGGCGCAGGGGGGAGCGATCAAGTAACGGACATGTTCATAAGGTCGCAAGAACATTGTGTATTCGCGAAAAATCGCCACTGTTTTGATGCGCTGGTGAACTGCCAGATGCATTAGCCCCGTATCCACTGCCACCACGCCGTCGGCGGCCGTGATCAGATCTAATGCATCTGCGACGGTGGGTGTCTCAATCCACGGCAAAGCAGCTTCAATCAGTTCTTTCACTTGCGTGTTTTTCGCCGGTTCTCCAAGCATCAAGGTTTCTCTGCCTGCGTTTTTCAGCATTTGGAAAATTTCAAGCCAGTAGCGACTCGGCCAGCGTTTGATTGGTCCTGCCGTGCCGGGAATGAGCAGAATCTTGCCTTTTGATTCGCTTCTTTTATTAGTATTTAAGGCAATGAGTTTTTCCTGTGCATCCCGGATGCCGAAGTCGCTGCAGATATCTCGTATTATTTCAGTGATACCGTATCCCGGGTAAGCTTGATAAAACTCAGGCGATCCCCAGACGAAATCCATCTGCAAAGGATGCTCTCTCAGGTTGTAAACCCGGCTCTCTGTTTGCAAACTAAGTTTTAGAAAATCCGATTCTCTTATCCAGCTTTTCAGTCCCGGAACTCTTTGGGCAAGCCCTTCTTGCGCAGCCGATCTGATCACAAGACAAAGCTCGTCATCATTCTGCTTCGTCTCAATCAAGTTCTGCAAGGGTGGCAGGCAAACCACCAGGTCTCCCAGTAAACGAGCAATTGGAGCAAAATATGTTGTCACGAATTAGACTGATTCCGGTCTTACAGGTTTCTGAATAATAGAATGATAGTTCTTGCTTCGTTTGACAATATTACGCAATTTAGCTTTTAACTTATCTGATTCTTGTTTGCGCCCGGAAAGGGCGAGCATTTTTTCATAACCACCGAGAATGGCAAGTTGATCGCTCTGTCTTACTCCGATAGCGTCTTCGATCAAAGTGATTGCCTGTAAATACAATTCCTCTGCTTCGTTATAACGCTCTTGAAAAACATAAAGATCCGCCAGCACTGCATAGGTAGTTAAGACTGCTCGATGTTGCATGCGCTGGAATATTTTTAGAGCCTGTTGTAAGAGCATTTCGGCCTTTTCATAGCGCTCGAGAGAGCGATGCAGCTCAGCCATTTTTGTGAGAATCTCGGCCAGATGAAAATGATCGGTTCCAAGATTGCGTTCTACTTTTGCCAGAGCTTTATTGTAAAAGTCCTCGGCTTCTTTGTAAGCACCCTGACTGTGGTAAAGCACTGCTCGGTCGAAGGGATCAAAGTCATCGACCGAAAGTTGCATGTGCTGTACCTGGCAGGCCATGGCCTGGTCCTTGACCAGATTAGCTTCATTGAAGCGACCTTGAGACATATATGTGCCTGCCAATTTAGAAAGAGTGGCTGCTACTTCTTTGTTGTAAGGTCCAAGCAGGTCGATTTGAATTTGCAGAGCGTTGGTGAAATGTGATTCGGCTTCTCTGAACCTTTTCATCGCGCAGTAAAGGCGGCCCACGCCGCAAAGAGCATCTGCCGTTTCAAGGCTATGTTGACCGTTTATGCGCTTGCGAATCGAAAGCGCTTTCTTGAAATAAAGTTCGGCGGGTTTATACAAACAATCGACATAATAAACTTCTGCCAGTTGCATAAATGCGTTGGCAGATTCTTCGTCCAGCGGTTTTTTTAGTGCTTTGCGAATTGCTATCGCCTTTTTCAAAAGCGGTTTGGCCAGATTATGATCGTGTCTGTCACAATAAACCGAAGCCAGCTTTCTCATCAATCTTGCTACAGATTCGCTTTGAGAACCCCGGAAGCCTTCTTCAATAGATAGGGCTCTTTTGAATTTGAGTTCGGCTTTTTCGAAATCGCGTTTTGCCTGGTGAATTGAGCCCAGAAGTTCTTGGGTTCTTGCAATTTCGGCATGACGTGTGCCGTAAATGGCTTCTTGAACTGAAAGCAATTTTTCCGCAACTGTTTTTGCTTTACTGAGTTTGTTGAGTCTGAATGAAAGCTCAGCCAGGTTTTGCATCACTGCAATCGAAGCAGGCGATTGATTTTCCAACCATTCTTGCGACAAAAGATTGGCTCGGTCAAGTAGTGCCTCGGCCTGTACCAGTTTGTTTGCGGATATATAAAGCTCGGCAAGCCCATTCAAAGAAAAGCAGAACGTGCTGTGACAGCGCTCCGGTGCTTGCTCAAGGCTTTCTATTGCTTTGAAGTAAATTGATTCGGCTTTATCGTGCTTTTGCCAGTTTACATAAACTGATGCTAAAAGCAGTAATAGCTCGCCGAACTCCTGTCCGGCAAGCTCGGCGTCTGATTCCTGGTTAAAAAGCGCAATCGCCTTTTTCAGCTCACGCTCCGCTTGTGCGGGCTTGCTGTCAACCATATTTTGTTTTGCCAGAGATATGAGTTGTTCGACTTCGACCGAATATGTCATGCTTTAATGCCCTGGGGAAATACGGAGTCTAAGACCAGCCTCGCCCTCATCATTCTATTATTCCTCAGCGGCTCCTGCCATAACCTAAAATCTGAGTTGCTTTATATTTCTTCGGTCTCGAATTTTGTGCCGCAAGCCGGGCAACTTGGGCGCCTTTGCTCGCGTGGCCGTCCGCAATTCGAGCATAGCTCTTGTTTCCTCTGACCGGGTGCGTGAATTTCCCTCTCTTCACTGGCTGCCAGCGCGTTTTGCTGAATAAGCTTATGCTCGCTTTTTTCGGCGGCTTTATGTTCTATTTTGAGCTCTAATTCCGTGCCTGGTTTTTCCTTGTTTTTGGAGACTTCCGGACTTTGACCCAATTTGTGAAAAAGTTGCGGATCAGCCGCTATCGAGTTCTCCCGATCTGGCTCATCGTAAATGTCGTAAACCCCATCGAAGCCGCTATCCTCATTTTCTGTAACTCCGGCATTCTCGTGTATGAATGCTTCCCTCAGTTCATGCGGATTTTGTAACGGTGAATCCGGGTGAATGATTTTATGCTCGTGATGCTGGGAAGTGAGAGGGTTTTCCGGCTCATGCTGATTCAGCAATTTGCGCTCGTCGGCTTTTTCCGTGCTATGCGGATGACTCTCATTACTGTGCAGCATAGTCAGTGGAATTGCTTCGCCGTGAGAATGCTTTTCTTCGTCATGTTGATGCCAGGATGGGCGTTTCATATGTTCGGGGGCTTCCGATTCTAAACCTGGAATTTCGAGCTTCAAAAGCTCCTGCTCCGGTTTCTTGGTGTAAGCCGGATGATAGTCGTGTGAATTCGTGTCTGAACTGTGGACATGAAGTTCTCCGCTTTTCTGATGCGCTTTAATATGATCGGAGTCTTCCGGCATGCCGAAACTGTGACTTTCTCCGGGATGAAGATGATGATGCTCATCCTTTTGTGAAATTGCTTCGTGCTGCTCCCGTGCAAAGTTCAACTTTGCCAGTTGCTCCTTTTGTCTCTTTGAGATGAGTGGGGGCAGAACGTAGATATCGATTACGGCTTTGATTCCCATTACAAGCATCCAGGCCAAAATGATGCGCGGGTTGTTCATGGTCCAGGCCCAGAGAGAAAGAGCGAATATGATCGCGGTACCGAGAGTTCTGGTGACGAAAATAAAATTGCCAAGTCCTGGAATCAGGCAGTTAAGCAACAAAGCGAAAAAGAGCTTATACGGATTGCTGAGCTTCTGCAGATTCATTTTCGTATCTATTCCGGGCGTTTAATCAACTTACTAATTGTATCCCGGCAGTTGACGAATATTCAGTTATCTCAAAAAGTGATCCGGCATTTGACACCAAAATTCCACAATGTATTTGGATACTCAAAGAGCAGGTTGCATTTACCAGTATTCGTGGGTTCCAATCCATGTACAAAATTTCCGTGCTCAAACTCGTAAAGAGTGAGCCGCTGGCGCGCTTTGCTCTGGCAATACCGGCGCTGGGTACTCTTATCGGTTCTTTACTCATGGCTTTCGGCGGGCTTTTGCCCTGTCTTGTTATGGACGCCGTTGGATTAGTTCTTGGTTTGCTAATTCTTTTGAGCTTGCTGCTCAAATATTTGTGGATTGAGCATCTTCTAATGGCTGGAGAAATAATTGAAGGAAAAATTCTCAAGCAAACAGAAAATCAGGGTTTGCCGATTACTCAAACTACGGAACTTGAGTATCTGTATGTTTATGAGGGGGTGAAATACAGGAAACGCATCACTGTGCATTTGCCCGAGAATCTTGAATCGACTACCGTTTTACTCGATCCGGATAAGCCGGAAAGCAGCATAATTAGAGAACTCTATTGCGTTCCGGGATCTTAAAGGCTGAGAACTCATAAGCAGCTATTTTAATGCGATAGCAGATTGCCGCCCAAACCTACAAGTGCGCGGACAGCCAGAGAGTGCTTCATGCCTGCCAGCGGCTCCGACCAGACAGGGGTCGTCCACATGCGGTCGCCCTTGAATGTTGCATTTGGATCGGTGACCACTTCCGGGGCTGTGTGAGTCAATATCGTCCCTGAATCCAGTTTGAAGTTTTTGCCGCCTGCAGATACTCCGCGGCTTACTAATCCGGAGCTGGCCATTTCGCTTGTTGGAGGAATACGTTGAATCTCGACGTAGTATGCGCCTGTGGCGCCGAGCTTTTGATTTACTTGATCAAATGCGATTGAATTGCCGGCTTTAGCAAGCTCTGCTCCACTTAAAGACTTTGTTTGAATTACCTGAGCGAGTTTGCCGTCGCCAATTTTGCTGTCGCCCCAGAGCAGGGCTTTGTATTCTGCTTCAGGAGAGATTTTGCCGCCGATTTTGACTTTGATATTTAAATCGGGGACTGCATTTTGATCTAGAACGCTACCCATTGGATGGACATTATTGACTGTCATGCTGCCGGTCAAGTTTTCATAATTAGTTGTGGCAATCGTGCGACGCGCGCGCAGGGCATCCAGCAATGCCGGGGTATCAAGACTTTTGGCCATGATTCCTGTAGCAGCTTTAGTTCCGCCGGGGTCGCCGTAATGAAAATCGCGACCGAATGTCGGGCTTATTTTTAGGCCTTTGTCTATGTATCCTGCATAATCCGTGTCGTGAATATGCCTTGCTTGAATTTCACCGGCGCTTTTGGGAGCAATGGCATCACCGTTAATTATTTCCATCTGGCTTGCATATTTGCCGAAGCGATCTACCCATTCTTTGTGGCTCTTGAAGGCTTTCTGTCCGTAATCTCTGCCACGCAGCGCAGCCGGTAAATCTGCGCTTTCATCAGCTGTCCAGCGTGGATGATTCAGTTGAACCACGGGGCGACCACCACTGGAGTCAGTGATTTTGTCCAGATGATCTACTAAGGCTTTATAGTCGCCGTCATTGATTTTAACTACATCCGGTGCTTTGGCCGCAGGCTCCACAACTCGTGAACTGAAAACCCCACGTATTGGATCGAAAACTTGTGCCACTCGAGGTTTTGCTTCTTTGACCGACTGGAAGAATGTTTCTGTTTGCAGAATATTGATGTGATTGACACCGGCTAGACCTTTGCCGCCTGTTTTGCCTATAGTTCCCATCTCGACGCCATAGATGCCTGCAAACTTTCCTGGTTCTGAAGCCGCTTTGGCGGCGTTTATAGTCTCGGTATAATATGCCGGATTTTCTGCGACTGTCGGTACCTTTTGCTGTCCAGGCCAGCGCGGGTCGCCTTCTTTCACTCCGCCTCTGGCGGCTGTGTGGCTGTGGTCCGTAATTGCCATGAAATCATAATTCTCGGACTTAGCTTTGGCATAAATTTCAGCAGGCAGTCCCATGCCGTCCGAGTAAACGGAGTGACCATGCAGGGAGCCGTAATACATATTCATTTGGGGGTCGCTCGCATCAAACTGATTTATGCGATTGTTCAATAAAGTGCGTTGACGCTGTGCCCAGGATAGATCTTTGAACTGTAAGTCTTCGACCCTCAGGTTTGGATCCCTGAATGCCGTGCTCTGGGCTTCACTATTGCTGCCGAAAATTGATCTGAGTCCGGAAAGGCTTTTGTTTTCAGCTTTAAGAACCAGCCTTTGAGCCGATTGTCCAAATCTACCGAATGCCGTATCGCTCATCGCCAGTCCGCGACCTAATTCCGAACCGGCAAGACCGCCGGCCATACCCAGGG
>JAIEPM010000610.1 GCA_019748395.1 Candidatus Obscuribacterales bacterium | reverse complement strand
ACCGAATGAATCAAGCAATACGGATTTGACGGACTCGGCATTCAAAGACACATGCTCCGGTCGCTCGTGCAAAAAACGGATTACAGCCGTAAAAGGATCGCTGGCTGTTTTTACAAGGCGACGTGCAGTTTCGGCAACTTCAGCCAGGTCGGACTCGATTTTGAGGACCTGCTGATTAAAGTGGTCGTTTCCGGGACAGGAACAAGTCAACGCTTTACCCTCACTCAATTCAGACTGAACTCTAAGTCCACCCGAAGTCCATGTATTTTAGGACTCTTTATTTAGTTTGCTACTGATATTGCAGCTTGGCAACAATGATGCCATTGTATGACAATGGCTGAGATCAAGTGCTGCTGGTAGTCGAGCGCCTCATGAAAAGTTTGGAAGGCTCGAATTAATATTAATTCAGAACTATGAGTCTGCTTAAAGGACTTACTGGGAGTCGGCAAGTTAGGATTATCGAGCTTGCAAAGAAGCATTTCTCAGAGGCAGGCCCCCCGGAGGCGCAAGTGAGCAAAAAGAAGATTGCGGTTGTTATTCCAGCTCGTTATGCATCAACAAGATTTCCAGGCAAACCGCTTGTGGATATTGCCGGTAAAACAATGATTGAACGAGTTTATGCGCAGGCAATGAAAGCAAAGCTTGTAAGTGATGTGCTTGTGGCAACAGATGACCAGCGTATCTATGATGCGGTGAAAGCCTTCGGCGGGCAAGTGCGCATGACACGCAACGATCACCCAAGCGGCACAGACCGGCTTGCCGAAATTGCAACAGCGCATCCGGAGCTAGAAATTATCGTCAATGTGCAGGGCGATGAGCCGCTAATCGATCCTTCCACAATCGACGCGGCGGTTCTGCCGCTGGTTGAAGACGAGCGAACCGAGATGTCAACAATAGCGGCTCGAATTCGCGAAAAAGAGGAAATTTGCAATAACACAGTCGTGAAAGTGGTGCGCGACGCTTGCGGCAATGCGCTTTATTTTTCAAGACTACCCATTCCCTACTATCGCGAAAGCGATGATAATGATGGGCAGGCGCACTATGCCCACATCGGTCTTTACGTGTATCGCCGTGATGTTCTTCTGAAACTGGCGAGCTTGCCGCCTACGCCTCTGGAAAAAGCAGAAGCTCTCGAGCAACTACGAGCGCTGGAGAATGGCATAAACATTCGCGTTGTCGAGGTCGAGAAGCGTTCGCCTGCAGTTGATCGCCCCGAAGATTTAAAGACTGTCATAAAAGCACTAGAGGAAGCACAGACCTTTGTTGCCCCGCCCGTGCCGGGCAACAGCACGATTCAGCTTCGTTAGAACAATAATTAGCAGTGCTCACTTGAGTTCTTGTAAAATCATTTGCATAGACCGGAGATGGGGTTGCCATGGGACTGAATAAAGTTTTTTCTTGCCTGCTTATTTCGGTGACGGCTTGTGCATATTTGCCTCCATTTTCAAATGCCGCCAGTGACTCACACAAACCGCGGATGGTGCCCCAAGGACCTGACAGTTCAAGCTTCCGTCCGATGGATGTGAAGAATCTTCCGGACTTTGCAAACTACGCAAAGCAAGACAGCAACAAGAGCGGCGCTCAAACCAACGCTCAGGGGACGGCACTCAGAGCCGGTGTACAGTCGGCAACTCTTCCGGTTCAGACTCGCATGAAACTGGTCGTCGAGTATCAAGTCGCAGCAACAAGCAGCCTGCCTGGCGATATTTTCGAAGGTCACGTGAAAGAAGATCTTTTTTACGGCCGCACGCTCATTTTGCCGCGGGGAAGTCTGGTTCGCGGTCGAATTACGGAAGTGAACAAACCTCGATTGCTGAGCCGCGCTGGAAAAATCGGACTCAAACTTGATCAAATAGTCACGCCTACCGGCGAAGTGATTCCGCTGGATGCAACGCTTGAATTTCAAAAAGGAACCACAAACAAAGTCGGCCAGCTTGACCCAGGAACAAATTTTGGAACACGTGTCGAATCAAGCGTGCGCACAGTGTCAGGGCTCAACGAAACTGGTGCCGCCCGCGGTGCTATAGTCGCAGCCAACATCGCCACCCTTGGGGCACCGATTGTGGCAACTGCAATAGGCAGTTCTGCAATTGCGCTGTTTCGCTCCGGCGACAACATCAGCTTGAGCCCCGGTCAAGAGCTTGAGATTCTGCTGACCAACGAACTTGGTGTGCAAGTCAACTAAGTAGATTTTGCATTAAGCTGGATAAGGGCTTGCGGGTGAATTAGAAGCAGGCGGGACGCCTGCGCTCCCGGGTTCAACTCAGAAGCAGGCGGGACGCCTGCGCTCCCGGGTTCAACTCAGAAGCAGGCGGGACGCCTGCGCTCCCGGGAGCGCGGGCATCTTGCCCGCTTTTACATGGTCAGGCCTTTTGCTTTTTTCTCGGCTATAAGTTTTTGTGTTGTGTTGACGTTGCTTACAAAAGTCGGGTTTTTTGGTGAAAGCTGGTTGGCTTTTCGAAATTCTTGCAGGGCTTCAATCGGGTAGTTTTTCTGCAAGAAAAGCACACCCATGTTGTTATGAACCATCGGGTTATTCGGCTTCATCTTCAAACAGATTTTGTATTCTTTGAGAGCCTCATCCGGCTTGTTGGCCTCAACCAAAACATTCGCCAGATTGTAGTGCCCTTCAAAAGAGAAGAAATTGTAGTGAATAACTTCTCTGAGTTCTTCCTCAGCACCGGAGTAATGCTTGTGCTTGCGATGCAGAGCGGCAAGATTGATGCGCGCTTCCAGCATATCAGGGCGGTATTTGAGAACGTCCTGGTAGCGACGAGCAGCATACTTATCGTAGCCGGTGAGTTGATAAACAAGCCCTTTCTTGTAAGACGCTTCATAATAGCGAGGGTTCAGTTCGAGCGCTTTTGAAAATGCATCAAGCGCCAGTTGATATTTTTTCTGCCTGATATAACGGCAACCTGCTTCATAGTACAGAACCGGGTCCAGATTGGCGCCGGGCTTTGAATCATCCTGACTCATGAAAGCATTGGCGTTACGCTCTTTGTCGTCTTCCATGTCTTTTTTCTCGTCGGCCTCCTCGTCCTCCTCGGAGGATTTAGCAGACCTTGAAGCTTTAGTGGAAACAGCTTCAGCATGGCTTTCTTTTAAGGGTGGGGCGCCGTCGATTCGTTTGGCAACACCGGCTGATTCTTCGATGAGCTTTGCAGGTTGTTCGGCTTCGGCTGTTTCCGAAATGGACTCGGTGTTAGCAGGCATATCGGAAGAGCTGGAATTTTCGCTCATAGAGGCAGGAACACAAAGCCCTAGCTCAAGGACTGCCAATGCACATATTAAAGCCAGTGATTTAGACATGCTTTGTATCTCCGGACGAATCGCTTCTGGTCGTTTTTTGCCATTTATAGACAGCGACCAGCGCTGTCTATAATAAGTGAGATTTGACGGGATTGCCCGTCAAGAGTTCTAATCTTGGCTACCGGAAGATATATGACCTTACATCAACGACATAATTATCCCGGAAAGCTCGTCGTCGTTGAGGGTGTGGACGGTTCAGGTAAATCAACTCAACTTAATCTTTTGCGAAACTGGCTGGAAGATCGGGGGCAAAAGGTAATTTTTACTCAATGGAACTCTTCCAAACTCATTTCCAAAACGATTAAGGACGCTAAACGAAACAATAGTCTGATTCCAGTGACTTTCAGTCTTTTGCATGCGACCGACTTTGCAGACCGACTGGAAAACATCATCAAACCCGCACTGAAAGCAGGTTTGACTGTACTTGCAGATCGCTATTGCTACACGGCTTTTGCCAGGGATGCCGCCCGCGGCGTGGACAAGGACTGGTTGCGGAACCTCTACGGCTTCGCTATCAAACCGGATGCTGCCTTTTACTTTCAGGTACCGATTGAAGTTTCACTCGAGCGCATCGCCAGCAGTCGAGAGCCGGGATTCTATGAATCGGGCATGGATATTGGTTTATCGAATGACCCGCGCCAGTCTTTCCAGATTTTTCAAAGCCGCGTCATTTCTGAGTATGACGGCATGGTTCAAGAATACGGGTTGAATTTGATGGCGGCCACAGCCCCCATACACGAACAGCAGGTACTGTTCCGCCAGAAAGTCGGACATTTGTTTTTGCAACGCTAAAGAGGAAAGAATGCCGGAACAGTATCCAGGAAAGCTGGTCGTAATCGAAGGTACCGATGGTGTCGGTCGCTCTACGCAAGCGGCAATGCTGAAACACTGGCTGGAAGTCGAGGGTTATGGCGTTATTATTTCGGAATGGAATTCCTCAACACTGATTTCAAATGCAATTAACAAAGCTAAATCAAAAAATGCTCTGAACACAGTAACCTTCTCCTTGCTTTATGCAACCGACCTGGCAGACAGGCTGAACAGCGAAATTATTCCGGCATTGAAATCAGGCTTTATCGTTATTGCCGATCGTTATTTTTACACAGCCTTTGCTCGCGATGCCGTGCGCGGAGCTGATGCCGGCTGGCTGCGCAAGCTCTATGGATTTGCGCCGGCACCGGATCTGGTGTTCTATTTGCGCATGCCCATTGATGAATTACTCAAGCGCATTATTTGCAGTCGAGGCGGGCTGGATTTTTATGAGTCGGGCAGGGACCTGGGAATGTCGTCCGATCTTTATCAATCATTCAAGTTGTACCAATCGAAAATAGTCCATGAATACGAGCGAATGGTCGACGAATATCAATTCAAAATGATCGATGCGGCCGCCCACCCTCAGCATGTCCAAAAGCTCCTGAGAGCGAACCTTTCCAGATTACTTGCCGAAAGCAAAACAGAGCCGTTTGTAAATAGCAATCCTGCCGTTCCGGTCAATTTTCAACAGTAAGAAATAGACCCCAAATCGGATTCATGCCGGAGTTCATTTTTGTGCTTTCTGCTCCGGTTTCTGCTCCATCAATTTTTTGAGTTCATCATAAAACTTGCTTGTTTCATCAAAACGCGCCTGCCGATCGGGGCTCAGCTTGCTGCGAATCATATCGCCAAGGCGAGGGACCGGACCCTTATTTTCTTGTTTGAGCCTCTTCTGTTCATCTAGAGCGGCATTGAATTCTTCTTGAGACACGGCTCCGGAAGCAACGAAAACTGCTCCAACGCGAGGTATTTTTTGCAAGTCTTCGGGCTTCAGGCTACCTTGCTCGACTTCGCTTTTGACAACGGCTTTCAAGCGATCTCTCATTTGAGCAAGATCGTCGCTCTTAAAGCCGGAAGCAGCCTGAGCCTTAGACATTTGATCCATCGACGGAACATGTTTTTCAACAGCTTCGTCAAGCAGCTTGCCCATTGCTTCTTTATGCTTCTCTGCTTCCCTTGTTTGCTCAAGCTTTTGTTGGGCTACGACAGCTTCCTGCAAAAGCGTCTGTTCTTTTGCCTGCATCATTTTGTCTATTTCTTCGCCGGAATAGCGCGATGGATGATCGTTTTTGGAATAAAAATGTCGGGCCTTGCCGTCTTCAGTTTTCATGGTCTGAAAGTCACGATCTCGCATACGACGGGATTCTTTAAGCATCTCATCATCTGTAAGTTTTGCCAGAGCCTTTTCTTGCGGACTGAGCTCTGCCCCACTTTTCTGCTTGTCCAGCGCATCCTGCCGGGCTTTCTTCAGACTGCCCCAGGGTCCTTCTTTCGGCTCAATATTAATAGTGAAGTTATTGTCTGCAAGTTCTTTCTTAAAAGCAGCAAGCTTGGAATCGAGATCCTTTTTCAAGTCCGGGTCTAGCTGAGGCTTGGACTTGTCTTGAGACCTGTCGCCTTGATTGAACGCATAAGGATCTTTGATCAAAATTTCAGATGGCTTGGAGCCGACGTCTTTAGCCTTGTCGTTTTGATGAAATGAGTATGGATCTCGGTCTGAAGAAGCAGTTGTAGCCGCGCGATTTGATGGTGTGCTGATCTCGACACGCGCAGCATTTAGAAGCTTGTCTTCTTGCTCCGGTTGAGCATTGGCGCCCTTAGAATTCTCGGCGCTTTCCGGATTTTTTCCATCCATACAAATTTCTCCAGGAAGAAATATAAGTAGTACACACAGGCTGTCAAGAGGAGCTCAGGGGCAACCTTTATTTATCTGCCCAGAAAAGCTGATAAATAACCCGGGGCTTTCATGATCAAGATTTTGATTTTGATGAAAGGGTGCCGCATGGCGACACCCCTACCATTTCCAACAGGATGAGGCATGGCATCATACTTGCGAATTCTTTGTATACTCGTAGCCTGTTGTCCAGCACTGAGCAGAATATTGATGATTCAAAAGAGAAAGAATTTGATTGCGCTGAGCTGCAGTTTCGTTTTGTGTTGCAGCGCAAATATTGGAAGTGCAAAAGAAAGCAAGAGTAACGACACAAAGAAGATGCTCTATGGCAGCGTAGACATAATCAATGCGGCCTGCAGCGCGGTGGGCATTAAACTATCCAGCGGTATACTTCCGGCGAGCATCGATACAGTCAAACTCGGTTCAACAGCTTACTATTCCGGTGTTTCAAAAAACGATCGCGTTCTTTCAGCCAAAGTTGAAAACAATTTTTTGAATTTGCTGATTGAACGCAACGGCAAAAAATACATGGCTAAGCTTGACACAACTCCTCAAACCCGCAGCCGAAGCCTACCGGCAGGGACTACCTTCCTTGATACTCAAATCAAGAACAATGATGTTGGTGTGCACGTCGCCATGGGACTCTGCGGTGCCTGGGATGCAAACGGCATTGGCGCAGACCGCTGGAAGACACTGGCTGCAGAACTGTCAGCGGAGTCACCGCTCTATTCGGCCTGGAGTGACTGGCGTGAAACAATTCGATTGAAAGTAAAAGCGCTTTCCAACTATTTTGAAAACGACAAAGGCGCAGCCTCAGTTCACCTGGAACTAGCACCGGACGGAAGAACTCTAAGCGCCACTGTTTATGAGGATCGCGAACGACCGGAAGATACGGAAGTAGATAAAGAAGCAAGTCAAAAATTAATTGCCTTGCTTCGGAAAATACAATTGCCGCCATATCCCACCGGTTCTAAAACAGAAGAAGCGCATATCCTTATATACGTACGCAAGGGATTGCCACCACAACTTGATACCAGCTCCGGTCATGCCCCGGGACCTCCACCAGGAGCGCGGCTTCGACATCGAAACCGAGGCATGGATCCGGAGTCTGGACCGGCACCGCTTCCTGAACTGATTGATGATCCAAACAAGACCCCTCCCCATCCATAGCGTATATCCCGCAAGTGCACTGTAGATTTACACAGTAGCAGACTGTAGCTTTTGACCAATACTGTTAATGTCGGATCTACTATTCAGATCTGAATTCGGGGTCAAAGTTAGGCGCTTTCAAGCGCCGACAGCCAGGTAGGGGTAGTAAGTGCTATCAATAGCACTTACTTTGCAATGGGGATGCAAACATGGATAGAGATGCTGAACTGAGTAAGGATTCGAAGACAGAAAAGGATGAGAGTTTGTCCTGCCGTTTAGTGAAAGACTTCTTTGATCAAAATTTCGACAAACTAAATCAAAACCACGACAAATTTGTATCAAAAACAGAATTAAAATCGAGCTTGACCCAAAACACTCTGCAAGGGAAAGACGCCAGAATCGCCGAATCCGTACTATCCAATTTTCACGAATTCGAGTTGCTCTCAAATGATGAGTGGGGAACAGAAAACAACGGTATCAGCAAAGCCGACGCGAAGCAGTTTGATAATGCCGTAATCAAAAATCCATTCAAGGGCTTGCCTGCAAAAATGGATCTCTCGTTGAAAACAGATGAGCATAACCCCTCAAAATTCATGGACATTCTGAATATCTACAAAGACAAAATCGATGATGACAAGTCAGGCACACTCAGCAAGCTGGAGCTCGACCATTACGCGTTAACAAGTAAAGATGGAAACGCAGCCAAAGGAGTCGCAAAACTCCTCAGCTCTCATTTCGATGAAATAAACGAGCTTGGTTCAAAGAACAGCTACGGAGGTCTTCTCAAAGGAGATTCAAACAAGAAAGCAATCGGCAATGAGGAGCTCAACTGCCTGAAAGACCTGATGGGCTCTGAGTCCGATTTCCGCAAAAAAGTATGGCAAATACATGACAGCAATCTCAGCGCCGGCACAGAGCTGGGCAAGCAGGGGCGAACTATCTCAGGCAAAGGAGACAGTGCAGCCGCAGTTGTAATCGGAACGGCACTGGAAATAGCGGGAAGCATTGAAAGCAACGACAGCAGCAGCATTGAAGCACTTTTACAAGACTATCAGCAAAGAAAAGAAATGCTCAGCTCCTGGAAGTTCTTTAAGTAGCCGGCAGGAGCTCACAGAGGAAAAACGCTAGTCACCGCCAATGGTGACTAGTGCTCCAGCTTTACCGGTCCATACTTCTCCCAAGCGCACAGGGTCGAGTGTTCTTGCTGTTTTGCTTGCTCTCACGAAATCATACTTGAGCACGCCTGCCTGAGTCTTCCCCTGCAACCCACCGACTAAAAGGTGGGCGCCGGTCTCCGTGCTTGTCGTGGCAACATGTACTCCACCGGATTCGGCAAATGGTCTGAAGCTCGCGGTCTCGCGGAAAGGAGCATCTTTACCGCACCGGCATGATCCCAGGTAGATTTTCGGCCCGCCATCCAGTGCGGACCCGGCGGAAAAGATCTTAACGGTACCGCTGCCCGTCAGCTGGCCGGCGATGATTGATTTAGCACCACCAAGTGAGCCGGCGATCCAGCCCGTCGAAAGAGAGACTCCTCCCGAATAATCTTTGCCGAATGGGAAGAAACTGGTGAAACTTACCAGCGTATCTTCAGGTTTCGTAACGCCATGTCGGTCTTTAAGACTTGGCTGAAACAGGGTATAGGCAAATGTCTTAATTTCGGTCGGACTGCCTGCTCCTGGTGCAGTTACGATGCTCTCACGACCAGTTGCGAAATCTACCATCCCCGCGGCAACACTCACACCGGACTTATCGTCCCCGTAAGGCTTGTATTTTGTTTATTTTTAATTAGATTTTTAGTTTGTTGTGTTGGGTATGATTTTGATTTTTTGTTCATCAGTGATACCAGGCGGAGATCCGACGATGAGGTTGTCGGACTGTGACCCATCAATCTGCGCAGAGGCAACACGAACACCCTGACGCGCAGCGGAATCAAACGGCTGAAAGCGCGCCAACTCGGTTCCGAATATGCCCTTGCCCAGAATTGATGCACCTGCATAAACAATTACTTCGGGCGCGTGATCCTTCCCGGAACCGACAATTAGATCGAGTACGCCGTCACCGTCTAGATCGCCCATACTTACATTGACGTTGCCTTCATACGAAGGGAATGGAATTACGGTGGCAAGCAAACGATCACCTTTTCCATCATACACATGAACCTCGGCGGCTCTAGCCGGCGCACCAGGAATTGCTACAGCATAAGTCGATTGGGCCGGTATCACGTTGATCACCGACATCAGCCCGTTGTCCTCGTGATTAAGACGGTGGCAATGTGTTACATATGTCCCGGTATATTCGTCAAATCGAGTGCGGAACTTGAGAATGCCCGCTTGCGTTACATTCTCACTGCTGTCCATCTTCGGTGCCGGGCAATTTGCATTATCTACTGAAAAATCGTCTGCGCCGGTACGCACACCACTTACCGGATCAAAGTATTCTGTTACTTGAAAATCGTTGACGTGCACGTGAATTGGGTGCTCGTCATTGTTATTGTTGATGAACTTCCATTCTTCAATGGAGTTGAGCCGGGGTTGGATCACAGGCGTATTTGGAAATGTCTGTCCATCGAACGCATACATGAATGCTTTGGCATCACTAGGGCTAGCCAGGTCATTGAGAAATCCGCCGGACATCACTATTTCTCGCTTAAAATCCGGGACAGCCTTAGAAAGGTCTACATAGGAAGTGTAGGCAGCAAGCTTTTGACCTTGCACGAATGCTGTGGTCACGCCGCCCGGCTCTGTAGCCCGGGCTCGTGCCAGCACCTGAGTAGGAAACAGAAAGAAGCCATCAAAATAACTGATGTACTTTGGTTCCACACTGAGGGTACCAAGAGCGGCCGGGGGATTCTCCGTTCCATTGTTGGTGTATAGCACGCCGGGTTCCGTAACAGTTTTGCCAGGATCGAATTGGCCATTTTGCTTAGGATTTCCTATCTCCGGCATCTCCAGAACAAGCTCGCCTTCAGCGGGTATGGTGACTGCAATCGCAAATCGGCTAGCCGGCGGAATGAGAAGTTTGCGGCCTTCGCCGCTCAACGGATAATGTACGCTTGAATATGGATTGCCATCCTGTCCCACGATAGCAATCTTCGGATGCCGCCCGGTAGCGGTTTCCGTAAGCTGCAGGTTCATATAGGCAAAGTCGCTCATATTGGCGAGCACCCATATTTCCGTTTGTCCCGCTTTGCTTTTAATAACCGGCTGAAACTGACCATTGACTGTATATTGCACGTCACGCATATAATCCGGAAGCGATGGATTCGCAGGCAGATCGCCGGACACTTTCCGGTCTGCGGATCTGAAACTCTGGAGATTACTTGGAATGAGTGACAACTGCCCCCTGTGATTAGCGATTGACAGAGGTCCTGCATACCAGACGGTGGCATATTTGCTGCCCTTCCTGGCCTGATTGAAATTAACCGGCGCAAACGATGGACGATAAGTGCCTCTGGCTAACTCGCCCTTTTTTGGAGGAGTTATTGAGTTCAACCACGTTGGCCACATAACGTCGTTGAGATCAGCCGAAGCACCGGCGCGATCAAATACAAAATTGTACTGAAGTGCCATGTTACGGATGGGAATTTTGTTCTCGGTGACTAGCGGTATATTGCCATCTGTTCGTCCAACGGCAAGCATACCGGCTAATCCACAATAAGTCTGAGCCGCCGTAAGACCATGAAGATGACAGTGATACCAATACAGTCCTTGCGGCATGTTTCTTGGTATGTCGTAGGTGTAAGAGTTGGACTTACCCGGAGGAATGTCCAACATCACATTGTCCGCATTTCCCTTTGGACTGAGGTGAGCACCGTGAGTATGGAGGTTTATCGGTGATTCAGTCATCTGCTCCGGGTAGAGCGGAACGGTTTTATCTTTGGGCGTGTAACTTGGTACGAAATAATCCTTGATAGTGAGGTTTCTGAGTTCATTCTCAAAATGAACAATCAACTTTTCGCCTGGATACACTTGCAGCGTGGCGGCCGGATAGTTATTGCTGCCGGAGTTTTTCCCGTTTGATGCGGTGCCTCGGATTAGTTCATAGTCAAACAGCAGAAAATTTTTGACCGGCTTAGCCACCGTATCGAGATTGGCCGTTGCTTGTCTTGCCGTAAGTCGGACTTCAAGGACGCCGTCCTTGCTTGCCAGCACAACGGGTTCTTTGAAATCAGGGCGTGTGGCCAGATTTGTCTCGTTTGCCCAAACGGCAGTTTCCACGTTTAAGAGCAGGATCCATATGAGGCAGACCGCTAGCAAGATGGAGCAATACACGCGAGCATTTGACATGAAGTGCTGTCCTTTTTGGTAATCTACGAGGGAGGGTCGCGTGTATAGCACGGTGATTGCGTCATGCGATCGCAGATCATAGTTCAAGTACAAGTGCCGGCGCAAGTTTTATGGAGAGCTTCAAGTCAAGGGCGCGAACCGTCTAACTCTTTACGACCGAAGCATAGTCCAAAATTTTTCTGCAAGCAGCAGCTCTGAGCTGAATTATTGCCTCAATCAATAGCCTCAAGCAGCTCATTAAAGCCAAGGTTACCGCTTCGCATTACTGCACGCAAATCAAATAGCATGGTAATGCGATTATTGATCAAATGAATTGTTTCAGACCACCAGTGCTGCGCTTTCCGTTCAGCAGAAAGCTCTTGAACCACTGAGTCTCGCTCAATATTTACACTCAATACTCTTGACTCTTTCCAATATTTGATCAACGTTTCCCTTCTTGACAGATTCGTTGTTGAATCCGGCGCGACCGAATTTAGATATTGAATGCTTACAGGAGAAAATTTGCATTCTTTTCCAAAAGCAGCAGCTAAGGCATTTGGTTTGGCTTTGTCTGGTCGCCACCCGCCTCGCTGTTCAAGCACAGTGGCTCCCGCAAGAAGACTGCGAAGTGATGCGCTAGTTATACTCATCTTACGTGTTGCAACAAGAAGGCTCTCCGTACCCGGTATCGCAAGCGAGCCGCCAACCGTGCCCAAAACACTTCCCTGCAGAA
>JAIEPM010000460.1 GCA_019748395.1 Candidatus Obscuribacterales bacterium | reverse complement strand
CAGAAAAGCACTGTTTGTTTTTCGATTAAGCTTATATCTTGAACTCTGCTTATATCTATAAACATCGATTCCAGCATTCTTTCGCAAGCCAGCTTTGAAGCTTCTTCTGCGTATGCGGCGCTGCCTGCTCCATCCGAGCAGCAAATCAAGAGAACTTCTTCTTCTTCCATAGCCAGCACGCGAAAAAGAGAATAGTCCTGGCAGGGGGTGGCAGAATTCTTGTGGGAGGTCCCGACTTCAGATGCCGAGAGCACGTGCCATCTTTCTATGCAATCATTTAAACTGTTGCCCATCCGTTTGGTCCTGTTGGGTTAGTGAGTTTTACGTCTTCGCCTGGTTGTGATCTGGAAACCGACTGTTGTGAATTTGATAACCAGGTAAATAGTTCACGGAAAGCCAATCCCTTTAGTTTTAAGGGTTGTCGGCTGCAGATTTGCTGTAGCGTATCCATATTTGCTCCTTCGACTCCTACGCCGAAAAAGGAGAATTCCTTTTTTGCTTCGCCTTCTTTAACTCTCATTGAAGCTTGCAGCCACTGGTCTGTCGGTGCGCCATCCGTGATTAAAAAGATCCACGGTCTGTAAAACATGATGCCGTTTGAGCGATAAAGTTCTTTTCGATCTCTGAGTAGTTGAATTGCTTCCATAATCGCCAGTCCCATCGGCGTGTCTCCGCCGGCTTGCAGTGTCGGCGGCGTGAAATTGTCGGCTGTGCAGAAGCTGCTTTCGAGCTTGACCTCGCCGCCGAAAGTCATAAGGGCCAGTTCTACCCTTTTAGACGCTATCGAATCGCCGCTCAATTCTTGCTTATACTGGATAAGCCCATGGTTCAGCTCTTCAATGGGAGGACCGGCCATAGAACCGGATACGTCCAGTAATAAAATAGATGGAACTCTAGGTTCCGGGTTGTCTGCGAAATTGTCTGTGCCAAACGGTATTTGCTCAGCCATTGCTGCGCTTCCTCCAGATAGTTTCAAATTACATTGCTTGCCTGGTTTTTTGATGTCTGAAAATGCTCCAGGGTTTCGGGTATTGAATCCAGATTAGAACAGAAGACTGCAGGATATACGCAGTCGCAAAATATGGCAGGAGATTTTTCAATTCCTGTCCTTGACAAAACTCACAAATTGAGATGAACTAGAAATGCTTGTCCTGTTATTTCTTCTGTTCTCTGCTTTGGAAGGCAGAGTTTCAAGTCTGGATGCTCCGGTAAACCTAATGGTTCAGCTGGAGTAGAAACTGTGCGCAATATTCGACTTGAAGTTTTTGGCTCATTCAATAAATTGGAATGCAGCAGAGTTCTGATGCTTGTCGTGATGCTTTTGCTTCTTACTCTAAATCGGCTCGTGGCTGCTTCCGAGCCCGAAAAGAAAAAGCCCGGCAAATCTCGAGTGGATTTCGCTTCTTTTGACATTCCGGGAAAGAATGTGAATGAGAGCAGCGACTTAAGAGATTTATTCGAACAAAATCTTCGGGAGTCGCTCAGCGAAATGCGAGCTCAGGTTTACAGAATTAAAAAAGAGAATGAACGTCTGCGCCTTGAGCTTAAGCGGGTCCAGCTCAAGGAGAAAGCCTTGACCAGGCAGACCGCATTGGCTGCTGAGGCTAGAGATGCCGCTGTTTTGCAACTCTCTAAGTATAAAGATTTAGAACTTGCCGGTCAGACCGCTCAGGGAGGCAAATTGCTTCCCGAAGCTGATAAAAAACAGTCTTCTGAAAAACCGTCGGAGTCTAATCCAGCTTCCAAAAACGCCGGCATCGGCAATATCCCCATGGCTGACCCAAAACCTGCGCTTATCGATTCGAAAGACGAAAGCTCCGCAAAACCTGAATCAGCTGACTGCAAATATATTTTTCTCAAAAGAGATCCCGAAGAAAAGGAGTTTGCGCTCAGCTATTTAGAGCAAGTACGGCTAAAACTTAGAGAAACCCTGCGACAGGAAAATACCGACGCGTTTTACCGGATGACCGGAGTTTTTAGTTTTGAGATTGCCGAAGACGGGGCGCCTCAGTTGCAGGATTTTCAAAGTTATGACAGCGACAGCAAGTTTGAACAACGCGTCAGGTACATTCTTGCGAAATCCGGTCCGTTTCGTCCCTTCTCGGAATCGAATACTTCCAATCGTATTGAAATTGAGCTTTGTCCGTCCCATCATTCTTCAAATTTTCCTGCAATCAGGGCCCTGATGCTCAAATAATTCAATTGTTTGCAGTTCGAGGCACTGCGCTTTTATCGCAGTGTCGCTTTGTAAGATTGATGAATAAATGGACAAGTTTTTATAAGGGAGCTAAGTTATGAGCTGGAAATTTCACTTTAGACGCAGTCGTAAAATCGGACCGCTTCGCATTACGCAAACTCAAAACGGCACAAGCTATAGCTTTGGATTTCCCGGTGCACGTTACAGTATCAGGCAGAACGGAAGCCGCCAGATAACTCTGAGTATTCCCGGAACAGGCTTGAGTTGGACGAAGACTCTTGGAAAATAATCAGTCTTTGTATAACTCGACGGCCTCGGCAAATTCTTTGCGCAGCATTTCCCTCAGGCTTGCAGGCTCCAGTACTTCTGCATTGGCTCCATAGTAGAGAATCCATCGTTTCACTTCATCAAGGCTTTGTGAAACGAATTCAAGAATGCATGAGCCGTCCTCGTTTTCGCTGAGTTTTTGGCTCGGGTGCCATTTTCGTTCTCTGATATAGCGAGCAGCTGCGGGCTTAAAATGGATCTTTATATGTTGTTCGCCATCGCCATGTTCAAGTTTGAAGGCTGATTCCAGATATTTGTCTATGTCCAGTCCTTCTTTGACACGGAATCTCTCCTGCTCCAGCAACTTATAATTCTGGATTCTATGCAAAGCAAAATAGCGAAGGGCGTTACGCAGGCGGCACCAGCCAACGATGTACCAGGAGCCGTCATGGTTCAGTAACTTGTATGGTTCGATGCAGCGTTCTGTGACTTCGTTATTGTGCGGCGAGAAATAGGATATTTCCATGGGCATGCTCATTTCGCATGCTTTATTCGCATCAAAAAAGGTCTGCCGGTCGAAACTGGGAATCGCAGCTGCCTGAAACTTTACCATTGACTGAAGGTCACCGAGATTGACCTGCACCGTGTCTGGAAGGCGGGCTTCAATTTTGCTGAGTGCTCCGCGCAGATAAGGCTCGAAAACTGTGCCTGAATACTGAGCCAGCATGTCTCGTCCAAGTACGAGAACAAATAGTTCGCCTTCATTCAGGTCGAAAACAGGTAGTTTTTTCTTCGGGTCGCGATTTACATAGCCCTGTCTGAATCGGTCATATTCAATGTCCAATCCCAACTGTTCGCGGATCATTCTCAGATCTTCGAAAACCGTTCTCTGGCGTACTTCGAATATTCTGCAAAAATCCTCTACGGTTGGGGCTCGGCCTTTGTTTATGGCGTCGACCATTTGGGTTATTCGCTCAAGACGCTGTGCCATGATTTGGATTCTCACAATAAAGATGCGCGAACTCTCTTTGCTTAATGTACCCGCCGTGGATATGCAAAGAGCCTTACGGATGTATGCGCATTGTATTAAATGTCACCGCAATATATATGCAGTGGGATTATTTAACGCCTGAAAGCCCGGCCATTCTTCGGTAATTGCCGTGGGTTCCAGTGACCATATTAATTGCGACGATAGTTTTCATTAACTCGCTTACCAGCTCTTTGTCTTCGGCGTTTCCGCTTTTATAAAGTTTGCGCATTATCGGACAATATTGCATGAGGGAAGTCAGTGAGACTTCGCATTTATTGACGATGATGCTGCCTCCGGCAGCTTCGGTACTTTGTAAGTTTCGTCGGGCAACGCCGTCGCTTTTCATTTCATCAAATAAGGCCGGTGCGTTAGTTCCGGCAGCCAGTTCTCCGCCGACGCCACAGTCGAATATATGATTGCCCATGCGAATTTTAACGCTGCCGGGCTCTTCTTCGCCGATATTACGAACAAGAACCACATCCTGACGTGCCGACATTTGCACTTTTGAGCCGGCACGCATATGAACTGTAAATGAGCTTGTACGAATTACCAGGGGCTGTTCGGCTACAAAAATTGCTTCGCCTGAGGCGAAAGTCGGCTTGCCGTTGGATTCAATATTGATTTCTGAGTTTGATAAAAACTTCGCAAGTCCCTGTCTCAATCTAAGTGTTTTCAATTCCTCGCTCGGCTTTGGAAAAGAGCGGGGTCCGTTGTCTGCAGCAGGCAGCGCCGCTGCATTTTGACCTAATTTGTTGATTGCCGTCTTTGATGCAATGTTGTATTTTTGCAGAACTTGCTTTTGCATCGCTTCCCGTCGCATCGCCATTGTAATGCCGTAAGAGCTGAACATGCGCTGATAAATCGAATCCATACGCGGATTATTAAAAGGCGGTGACACAGCCTTTAGTTCCCCAAGTAGATTCGAATTTTTTAGATCCAGATTTGCGCTTGAGATTTCAAGTCCTGGAATGACGGGAAGCCTGGAAATTTCGCTTTCCGGCAAAGCATTAACAGTGCTGCCTGTTTTCGGCAGCGCGATGGTCTTTTCGACAACAGTCAGTTCTCTGGCGTGTTCAAGTGAAACTTTGCCTGTTTTATCTTGAAATGCAAGCTGAATGTCCAGGTTCGCTCCGCTCAGATTTGCCACTTTCAGCTGATTGAACCAGGTCGCTTCTACAGCCGCGATGCTATAGGGTTTCACGGCAACTGCTCCATTTTTTGTGAGAACGGCTGCCGGCCGAGCGCCAGTGAGGATCCACATAAGTCCGCAACGAAGGACCATGGTGCGAGACGCGCAGGCGCTGAACATGCTGCCGGGAGCGACCAGCGCCAGAGCTTCATTGTCGCCGGGAATCTGGAAAGCCTGACCGCCCTGGTGTGCCACCATCCACGGTACTTCGTCCCGCATTTTTTTATCTGCTACGTTCATTTTGACTGCGCCGCGTTTTTCCACAATCGGATTGGGAATAGGAATGCTGCGACGTACCAGATCTGTGGGCGGCAAGCTGACCTGTGGAACGTTTGTAGTGACAGGCAGTTGATAAATTGGAACGTTGCCGATGCTGGCATTGTTCAGGAATTCTTTTAATGGTGCCGAAGCCTGGTAATAGGGAAAGATGGTCATCCCGGCAAGCGGATAGCTGAATGTGTCTTTCGGTAAGCCGAACTGCTGAGCAGCCATATTGGCGACACCGGAATTGAGCACCACGAAGCGGGCGTTAGGGTCCATATAGCCGGGAGTGCCCTTGCCCTCATTGATGAAGTTGTTGCCCTGCGCCAAAACGCTGCTGCAGGAAATAGACGACGCAACTAGAAGCGTTCCCAGTTGCTGCATGCTTGCTTTGATAGTCATCTCAGTTGTCTCCCGGAGCGGCGTTTTTGTAGCCTGCGGTCTATCAGCCATGATCAAGAGGATATCATCTTGGAATCTCGAAACTCCTGACAGGAAAGGCTAATGAAGCGATTGGCTCTTTAATTCAGTATTATTTCAAGTCATTTTCAGATGTATAAATTAATATGATTTGAGCTTCCAACTGCATCAATGTCGCAGTTTGGCTTGATATATCTAGATTGTGCGTAGGCTCTGCCTGGAGAAAAAATGTCCAATTGGGACCCTTCAGACCAAAATTTCAGCTCACGCTTTAAGAGTCATCCGGCTGTTATGGTGGGCTCTTTTGCTCTATTGACGGCGCTGATGTTCGTTATCGCTTTTGGTTTTGTATTCATTTTCGACCAGACCGTGCAAGCTCTTAAATGGCATTCCTGAGAGTGCGTTCTCCGGTCTGATTTACGCCGATGAAGGGCGATGATCTTATCGGCATGCAATGAACTGCCTGTTGCAAGATGCGGCACAAAAAATTACGTTCAAAGAAAAATTGGAATTTCGAAGTTGCAAATGCGAACTGCGTTTATTTTGCAGTCTGCCTTTGTAAGATGAGCTCAATCGCTTTCGGGAATTGGGTTCATGAGACTTATTCTGCTTAAATTGCTAGTGCTCTTTGTGCTTTTAAGCAGCCAGTCTTATCTGGCTTATGCCGGCACAGATCTTGATTCCCGGGAGTCTGCCGCTAGCTCTTCTTCCGGCAACGGTGCCGGAGTCCTCAAAGGGCAGATTACAAATCAGGATCGTCTTAGCCCTCTTGGAGCCGAATTTCGTGTTGGCGCCCGGCTCGATCTTGCGGGCATCAAAAAGCTGCAGGCTTTAACACCCGACAATAATTGGGACCGAATTCCGGATTGGTTTGCCGGTGATTGGAAACAAGAGACCAGCACATCTTATTACCGCTATGACTATTGCTCCGGCGGTCAGGATTTTGGCGTGGATACTGGGCTGGCACTTAGTAAAGAGCATCGTGGTTGGCAAAGAGATAATGCTGGAAATATTTGGGAGTACAGCTATCGAAACTATATAGGTGTTACCGAGTGCGAAGACATCTGGGCGATTTCATACGTCAAAGATACGGAGCTCTTGCTGTCTGCCGGAGATCGGATCGTGATGCGCTTTCTGGCCGTGAGTGTTCATGTCGACAAAGAAAGCAGGCAAATTCTCAGAAACGCACAAACTGAATCTATTCAAACTTATACGCCGGCCGGTCCGGGTATCGTCAAGGTTAATGCGTCCGTTAAAGCGTTTGATCAGATGGGAAATCCGATGTTGCTCAATAAATTGATTGCTTACGAGCGCTGTCTAAAGCCTTTTCGCCCAATTGACAGTTATCGCGGCAAGAACATGCGTGTTCTTTTTGCCGAATATCTTCAGTCGCACGGACTCGGCAAGCTGATTCCGGCGGGAGCTAACCAGGGGCGGGGTCTTTCAAGAAAATAAGTTCAGAGGAGATTTTATGAATCAAAGAAATTTATTTGTGTCCATAATTGCTTGTTTGCTTTCAAGTTCGTCAGTTCAGGGTGCAGAGCCTGGCTTTACTTTGCCTGCCCTGGAAAGCCAGTCTCCGCGGGAAGTAATACTGCGCGCGATGAGTCCCAGGGACCTTGCCGTGACCTTTTCGATCAACAATCGTCCGCTAGGCTATTTGAACAAGCCTGCGGAGCTTAAGCAGAGCCAGGAGCAAGTCGAAGAGGCCATTAAAGCCGGAAGAGAATCGGAAAGCGGCAAGAAATCTTTAGCCGCTGCGCTGGATTGTGCTGCTGTTCTTTATTATCGCAAAGGTGAATATGCAGAGTCGAATACATGCTTGGAAGAGTCTCTTTCCATAAAAAAAGAGCTTGGCGATCCTTTTGAGCTTGCTGTCTCTTACGAATTGTTGGGGATGCTTGCCAGAGCCCGGGCGCAATTTGATAAAGCAGAATCTTATTATCTTGAGCTGATGCAAATCAAAGAAAAAAATGCAGAGCCGAACAGTCTTGAACTTGCGCGAACATATTCCGAAATGGCTAATCTCTACTATGATGCCAACTCGCGCGCAAAGGCAGCTGCTTATGAGCAGAAAGCAAAAACAATTATTGATTTAAATAAACAGGTCGGACGTGATTTTGAGCAGTCAATCGCTCCTGTTTCATTGCCGACTAACAGTTCTCCATCGAATTTGCCTTTGCTTAAGCAAGTTGCCTCTAGTATTACAAGCGCGGCAGCGCTTGCGGAAGCCGAGGCTAATGCCGAAAAAGAGGCTCTTCGAACACTTCAAAGCGGGACCGTCCCCAGTCATCCAAAAGAAGTCTTTGTCGAGCCGAGTCGCAGCCGTCGTTCTACTGTCGGCATTGACGACAATGAGCTTGAAAAGCGCCGTCTGGAAGTAATGAAAAAGGATCTCGAGCTGCGGCAGCAGGAGCAGAGAGCGGCTGAAATCCAGAGAGAACGAGAAGCTTCCGAAAGAAGATATCGCCAACGTATTGCGGACGAAGATGCTCTACATGAAAGCGCTGAAAGATCTCGCATCATGATGGAAGATGAGCAAGCTCGACTGCAACGACAAAGAGAGGCTGCCGGCACCGGAACCAGCTACATGAGCCGTTACGGGAGATAATTGTATATGGAAAAGAAGCCGCCGCTTAAATTGAGTTCAAGCTCAATAACAACTCGCTTGAGTCCTGAAGATCAAGCTCGCTTTTATTCAAGATTGATTCTCAAAAAATGCAGTGCTGCCGAGCTTTTAAGAGAAGCTGTGAAATTCTACCTTGACGCAGTCGAGAAGCAGCCTGCGCTCGACTATGACGATACTTCAGAGCGTAGGACGCCGCGCTATCTCTGGGGAGGCTGAAGAAATTGAATTACTTTGTTTTGAGCTGTATCTGTCTTAGCAACAGTTTTGCCGATTTCAGCAACAAAGCCTGCGGCTTCCGGCATTTGTTTTTTCAGAATCGTGATTTGCTGAAGCAGTTTCTTTAATTGTCTTTTGTCCGAGGCGGTCAATGTATTTTGATCTTGTTTGCTGAAGTCGCGACTGTAAGTTTCCAGCGCAAATGAAGTTTCGCGGAACATGAGCTCAAGTTCTTTGAGATCTTCAAGACAAATTTCGTCCATCGGCAAAGCCTTCATGATGTAGAGCATTGATTCGGTCAGCTCCTGCATGGCGCTGAGTTCTTCTGTCGCTTTCTTGATTCTTTGTTTCAGAGTTTGTTTAACAGCCGCTACTGCTGGTCTGATGCCGCTGAGACTTTCTCCCACTACCGACAAGTCGTTACTTGCAACCAGGGAGAGATGACTTTGCTTTCTCATGCTGATACCTCTTCAATCCCGAAATCGGGAACAGAAGAAGGATAGCTGCTCCGGCTTGACGGCGCCAGAGTGCGGGAATGCTTCTATATACGTGCTCTATGCTTGCCGCATATGCAAAAAACCATGAAAGATTCTGAACTTTTCATTTAGCTCAGGCTGTGCTTTGAGCTCGTCGAAGCATGTGCCTTTAATTTGCTTGCCTGTAAAACCAGCACCGAACAAGGCGGATGTGCCGTGATTTCACAAGATACACTGCCGCAAATGATTTTTTCCAGACCCTGTCGCTCGTGACTTGCAAGTATCACAAGATCGAATCCCTCGCTGCGGGCAATCTCTTCAATCGTTTCGGCAACCTTGCCTTCGACTACTCTTTCGCTGATGAGACCGCCTGGAAAATGATCTCTAAGTTTCAGGGCTATATGTCTTACGAGCTTCTCAGCCTGAAATTTTTTGTCTTTGCGCATGTCTTCCAGAAAGTGGTCTTGCAAAGGTCCAAGCAGTGCTTCGGCGGCTACAGACTTTATGACGTTCAAAACCAGGATTTCAGAGTTATCTGCCAGATGTTGCTCTAAAACATAGCGTAGACTCTGTTCAGCAAGCTTTTGTTCTTCTACTGCCAACAAAACTTTCATGAGAAAACCTCTTTATTTAACTGATTCTCTCAGAACCGGGATTTCATTTCGTCAGTACCGGTGACTAATCCTAACTAGTTCTAAAGGATGATTTGCAGACTCCATATTCATTATCCCCCCAATCGATTTCAAAACTGCAAATCCTGTCAAAATAGTAAGGCTAAGAAAGCTGAGAACGGACCAATTAAGCATAAAGCTGCCAGTAAAATAATCGTCGAGCACAGGGTTCGCAATGCCGAACTCGATATTGCCGTGCTTTCAAGCGACAGGGTGCTTGAAAGATTGAAAAGCGGGATGCAAGGCTTGAGCAGCGATGAAGTGCTCAGCCGCTTGCAGCGCCACGGGCATAATACTATTGCTGTTGAAGTGCAGCTTCCGTTTTTGACTCTGATTCGAGAGAACTTCTTTCATACCATGGCTGTTTTGCTATGGTGCACAGGCTGGATTGCCTTAATTGCCCAAACTCCTCAGCTTGCAATTGCAATCTGGATGGTGAATTTAATTAACGGCACATTCAGCCTTTTTCAAGAATATCGTGCTGAAAAAGCTACTGAAGCACTAAAAAAATTGCTTCCAACTACGGTTCAGGTAATACGAGATGGGCTCAGCGTCACTGTATCTTCTCTAGATCTTGTTCCCGGTGATTTGATTCTGGTAGGCGAAGGAGACAAAATTTCCGCAGATGCCAGGCTAGTATCGGCAGAAGCTTTGAGGATGGATCAATCGACTCTAACGGGTGAATCGCACCCGGTTGCAAAAAACTCTGCACCATATGTAGAAAGCCGAGCTGATCATGTTTGTACAAGATCGGAAATCTCCAACATTTTGTTTGCCGGTACTTCGGTCTTAACCGGGCACGGAAAAGCAGTAGTTTACGCAACCGGTACTTCAACGGAGTTTGGGCGAATTGCGCAACTGACTCAAACCATTGCCGAGCAAGCAAGCCCCCTGCAAAAGGAGATGAAGCGAGTAACTCAAATTGTGACCACTCTTGCTCTGAGTATAGGTGCCGTTGTTTTCATTGCCGCAACCTTTGTTCTGCACAGTGCCTCCCTGCAGTCCTTTATTCTGGCCATGGGGATCGTTGTTGCTTTCGTGCCTGAGGGTATGGTTCCGACTGTCACTCTGGCGCTTGCTCTTGCCGTGCAGCGCATGGCAAAGCGCAATGCGCTGGTTAAGCGGCTCTCGTCTGTGGAAGCCCTTGGCTGTACCAATGTTATTTGCAGCGACAAAACCGGCACTCTGACAACAAATCAGATGACTGTAATCGGGGCTCTGGCAGCAGGTCGGGAGTACAGTTTTAGCGGTTTTGGATACAGTTGCGACGGTTCTTTAATCTTTAACGGCTTGAAGATGGATAAAGCTCCGCCTGAACTTCTGGAGCTGATGCGTGCCGGACTGCTTTGCAATAATGCTCGATTAAACGGCGGAAAAAACGGCGGGCAATCTCTTGGAGATCCTACAGAGCTTGCGATTTTGGTGGCAGCTTCAAAAAGCGGGCTTGCACTTGAGGAAGAAAGCTTACTGCATCCGCGAGTATTTGAAATACCATTTGATTCGCACCGGAAAAGGATGACTACTGTTCATGAAAGCGAGCCGAAGCAGTTTGCTTACGTAAAAGGATCACCGGCTGTAATCCTTGAGAATTCAAATACTTACTTGAGCAGTGGCGCTGTTCAGGTGCTTGACGAGCTTGAAAAACAGAAATTGTCAGAGAAAATTGATTCATATGCTCGGCAAGGTTTAAGAGTAATTGCTGCCGCCCGCAAAGAAATATCCGGGAGCACTTTCAAGGAAGCTTATACAGATCTTGCCGAGTCTTCAGATCTTATGGCCGAGCTTGAGTCGGGCCTCTGTTTCTTAGGCTTTTTCGCCATGTATGATCCGCCTCATCCCGAGGTGCCTGCCGCAATTGAGAAATGTCATGCTGCCGGAATTCAGGTCGTTATGATTACGGGCGATTATGAGGTGACTGCAGAAGCCGTCGCCCGGAGGGTCGGCATAATTCGCAGAGAAAAGGCAACAGTAGTTACCGGCAGTCAGCTTGAGAGAATGTCCGATCAGGAACTGACTGAACTTTTGCGCGAAGATATAATTTTTGCCAGAGTTAATCCTGAACATAAATTGAGGGTTGTCCAATCTTTTCAAAGCCGCGGCAAAATTGTGGCTGTCACCGGTGATGGTGTCAATGATGCTCCTGCTCTCAAGAAAGCGGACATCGGGGTCGCCATGGGTCTGGCTGGTACTGATGTCGCTCGTGATGCGGCAGATATGATTTTGCTCGATGACAACTTCGCTTCTATTGTTAATGCCGTGTATGAAGGGCGCGTGGTTTACGAAAACATCAAGAAATTTGCGGTTTATGTTTTCAACAGTAATATGGCTGAAGCCGTGCCTATTATTGCGATGATTTTGTCTTGCGGCTTCATTCCCATGCCTTTAACTATTATGCAAATGCTGGCGATCGACCTTGGTACGGATATGTTGCCTGCCATCGGGCTTGGTGCAGATGATTGCGAAGAGGAGATCATGCAGCGACCACCAAGGCAGCTGTCCAAGCCGCTGCTTTCTTTACCTCTGCTTTCCAAAGCCCTGCTCTGGTATGGTGCCATAGAATCACTTGCTGGACTATCCGGCTATTTTTATTTGAATTACAGGCATGGCTGGCCAGGGCACGCCCTGGCTTCGATTAATACGCCGGTCTGGCATGCCGCCAGCAGCATGACTCTTGCTTGCATTGTTGCATCTCAAGTCGGAGCGGTTTTTTGCTGCCGAACTCAAAGCAAATCTATTCTCAAACTTAACCCATTTGCAAATCGAGTAATCGTTGCTGGCGTGATTTTTGAGTTGCTATTACTTGCTG
>JAIEPM010000569.1 GCA_019748395.1 Candidatus Obscuribacterales bacterium | reverse complement strand
ATTCCTGTACTGCTGGAAAACGGCACAATCAACCTCCAGGTTTCTCCTGAAGAAAGATTGCTCGACCGCGCCAACGCCTTCGTTCTTCCGAACCAATCGTTTGCCGGTGGCGCGCTCTCCACGGTACCTGCGTTCACCACAAGAAAAACGCAAACCACTGTTGAAATGAAGCCCGGTCAAGAACTCTTCATCTCCGGCCTCGTATCGCAAAACAGCGGTCGTACCTTGCAGAAAACACCTATGCTCGGTGAAGTACCAGTACTCGGCGCTCTCTATCGTTCAAAAGCATTCGCCAAGAACGAAAGCGAACTGATCGTCTCGGTTCGTCCGGAAGTCATCCTGCCAGGCACACCTGGACAGCTGAAAATCCCGGCAGAACTCAACAAGATGGAAGGTTCAAGAGACCTCAATATCCTGCAAGTCGAACCAAGCACAATCGACGAAGGTCAATACCGCAGTGGTATGGTCGAGAAAACATTCCAGGTTCCCAACACATTGCCAGCTGGAGCTCCAATTCCAGACGCAACCAAGTAAGGGAATTCGAGATAATATCTCAACGGGAGGCGCAAGCCTCCCGTTTTCTTTCATAGCTTTTAGGGAGAAAGCAAGCCTCATATCCGCGCTCACCGGAGCGCGGGCATCCTGCGCGCTTCTATAAAAGCACCGCAAGAAAGCAAGCCTCATATCCGCGCTCACCGGAGCGCGGGGAATTAGGATCCGGAAGCGCCGGATTGAAGACCGGCTGAATTTTGTTTCTCGAGATCTTTCAGTATCCAGTTGACTGCATCGATTATGTTGTTGGCAGTGTAGTCGGGCTCAACTTTCCATTGATAGCGCCCGTCGGTAACGGCCTGCCCATAACCGGTTTTAACAAGAATAGCTTTAGCGCCGCAATTCTTAGCAAGTTCGATATCGGAAGCCTTGTCGCCGACTACATAGGAGCGTGAGCGATCAAGTCCGGGAATATCGGCATAAGCCCTTTTCACAAGACCGGGTTCCGGCTTGCGGCAGTCGCATTTTATGCTGAGCGCCGGAACCTTGCCTGTTTCCAAATGCGGACAATAATAAATCGCATCTAGATGGGCGCCCCTTGCTTCCAGTAAAGACACCAGTCTGTCGTTCAACTTGCCGATATGCTCTTCGCCGTAAAAGCCTCGAGCCGCCCCGGTCTGATTGGAAACAAGCACTGTAGCTATGTTCGCCTGATTCAGCTTAGCCACGGACTCAGCCGCGCCGCTGATCAGGTTTAGCATGGATACATCATGTATATATCCGATTTCTTCGTTTAAGGTTCCATCTCTGTCTAAGAAAACTACAGGGCGCATTCCTGCCTCGCATAATATGACTTCCAGTCAGACAATATTACTAAATGAGCGGCAAGAATGCCTTGAGAAAGGCTTAGATTGAGTCAATTGGTCACTAAATACCGCATTGCCAAGTTCCCACAAGTTAAGCTCTTCGTGATAGCATGTGATTTGAGATAGTACATAGGCGAATCAGGTGCAAAATGAGACTTGACGATGAAAACGCGTCATTTCGCTTCAATCAAGACGGTCTCCGCAAGTTTATGGGAGACCTCGAGGTTGATATTATGGAGCTGGTTTGGAAAAAAGCCAATCCGACCGTCACGGTTCGCGACATTTACGAACTACTCAGACAGCGACGGGAAATTGCCTATACAACCGTGATGACAACAATGGTGCGCCTCGCGGAAAAAGGCATTCTGCGCATTGTTGATAAAGCCGGACTGGCAAATTGTTATACACCCGAACAAAGTCGTGACGAGTTTATTCAGGGAGTAGTTACGAAAGTGCTTGGTATTTTCTTCGAGCAGTTTCCCGACGAATCCGAATATTTTTTGGCAAATAAAAAGCCGACCCGCACAAGCAAGAAATCCGCATCTGCTAAAAAGCGCTAAGAGCAGAGCTTTTAAGTCTAACTCGAATGAGCAGCTCAGCGCTTGTGACGCGAGCGCAATAGTAAGCTGACTTCAGAAAGAAGGGACGGCATATCGAAGGGCTTGGGCATATAAAGATCAGCGCCTGATTCCAAAGCCAGCGATTGATCCGGGCTTGATGTTACCATCACAACCCAGCAGCGCTGAAACTCTTCTGTTTCTTTGATTGTTTTGCAAAGCCCCCAACCATCCATGCGCCTGTCGGCGAGATTGGATTCAAGCAAAATCAAATCAGGATGCATATCACGCGCTTTATCCAGTGCATCATTGGCAGAGCTGGTTACTTCAACGGAATACCCCTCAAGGGAAAGAATTTCTTGAAGCAAACAAGCCATGGCGCCGTCCGGCTCGACAACAAGAATTGTGGAGCGAGCAGCATGTTCTCGATGCACTTGCGGTTTAATACCCGTGTCCTCAACCCAGACACAATCCGGTTCACGCTTAGCAAGATAGCGATTGTCTCTTGATGCGGTAAGAACATCTACATAACTTTGATAGCGGCGGCTGGTACTGGATACGATACCAATTGCAATTGAAATCAAAGGCACGCGACGGCGAATTCCACCCCGCCCGGTAGAAACGAGATAGCCTCTAGATGTAACTTCCGGGGGATAGAAACGTCGGCTGATCTCATTGAATTGCCTGTTGATGGTTTCAGCAATGCCGATGCGCCTCTCCGGAGAGGTGATGATGAAGAAATCGTCCGCTTCTATGTGGCCTGCAAAATCACTGTCGCTGACACAGGAAGAACAAACGGCACCAAGTGCCTTGATAAGCTGATCACCGGCAAGGTCGCCGTAAGTTTCGTTATAAACACGCAAGTTGTTCAAGTCGATACTGAGCGCCGCCCATGGCTTATCCTGAACCAGCAATTGCTCAAGCATGCGTCGAATCATTATTGGTCCCGGCATTTGCGTCAACGGATTGCATAGTTCTTCCTGGCGTCGACGCAGGTGGGCAAGCACGCGAATTGCCAGCTCACTGCGGTCGATATTTTCACCCAGAACATCATCTGCCCCGTAGCGGAAACTATTGATTCTTTCGTTAACATCTTCCGACGCATGCAAGAGTACAAGCACCGGTCTTGGATGTGTCAGAGTAGCTCTGATTTGCTGGCAATAGATGCGTCCGTCGCCCTCTTCCATTTGAGCAGCCAGTAAGATCAAATCCGGATGCAAAAAAGAAAGCAATTCGTTTGCTTCTTCAAAGGAAGTAACAGCATGAACCTTAGCGCCTGTGCGATCTAAAAGCGTCGCATACTGTGCAACTGATTTAGGATTATGAATAATCATAATAACCGGAGTCGGCATCAACATGCGTTAATACCTCGTCCGCGAGCGGCTTGCTGCTCGAGCGTTGCCGCCGGAATTTGGACAGTGAAAGTGGTCGAGCCCGGTTCGCTTGTGACGTTGATATTGCCGTCCAGTGCCACTACAAGCGACTTTGTAATATAGAGCCCAAGCCCTGTGCCTTCGGTTTGTCTGGTGAGCGGATTGTCTTGCCGACTGAATTTATTGAAGATTTGAGGCAAATATTCGGCAGAAATGCCGCCGCCCTGATCAGTCACGGAGAACTCCACAAATTCATTCTCTTGCATTACGACTCTGGCAGTGATCGTCACGGTTGTTTCAGCAGGAGAATATTTGATCGCATTATCAATCAAATTAGTAAGTATTTGCTCCAACCTGTCTGCATCTGCCCAGACCTGAGGCAAACCCGGTGGAATTTTCACATGAATTTGATGCTTCTTCGATTTTTCAGTCAGATTCTGGCAAACTCTTTCGACAGCCTCTTCCAGATTCAAAGCTCTAATCGTCAGCTGCATTTTCCTCGACTCAAGACGAGAAACAGCCAGCAAATCTTCAACCAGTCTGGTCAAGCGATCTGCCTGATCTTTGATAATACCGATATATCTTCGCTGCGCAGAAGCATCAAGGCGGTCTCCGGCACGCAGTATCGTATCGGCGAAACCTTTGATGCTGGTAAGCGGTGTTCTCAATTCGTGACTGACCGTGCTGACAAACTCGGTTTGGGCTTGTTGCACACTTTGAGCCTGCACAATATAAACAATGGTAAGACTCTGTTCTTTGCCGTTTTTAGAAAGCTCGAGATGAGAGGCGGGCATTATCAAATCAAGACCGCTGCTGCAAAAAATAATTGCGTTTTTCGCCTCATTTGCCGAGCCGTTTTTCTCTCGGGGAGCTTCATTTTCCGAGCCGCCGGAAAGGTCGACAAACTCTTGAAGATTGCGACCCTCAATATCTTTTGCAGCCTTGCCCACCAGTTTGGCGAATGCCGGGTTGCAACGCTGTACAGTGCCGTCTGCATCGCTTATCAGCATGCCGTCGGCACTATGTTCAAACAAAATCTCAAAAGTGTTTCCTGTGGCGCCAGACATGCAGAATTTACCAAGCTTTCCAATTCACCAGCCGCTAAGGCGACAAGCCCTAAACCTAAGGTAGCATCAGCATCGGCTCAGCTACTCCATTACAACCTATCCTTAAGGTTTACACTCAAATAGTCATGGCAAGAAGATCATTCAATCTCCGGCGGGATGTCAAATACAGGTAGCCAAGTAAGGCTTCAAATGCGGTTGACTGCCTGTACTTATCTTGACCTCCCGAGCGCCCGGAGGGTGCCTTTATATTACGAGCCCGCCTGACAATTTCCTTTTCAGCGTCGGTCAGAGAGTCGGCAATCTTCTGCAAAAGCTCGGCTTGAACTACGGCTGAAGAGCGATGCGCCACACGTTCATGCATTTGCTTCACTGACACGGAAAGCATGATCTCACGCTCTCTTTCATAAAGAGCAAAAACAGCATCGCCCAGATGAGCTAACTGTCTGGGCGCAATTAATTTGGCCTCTTCCGGCAACATCAATTCGCCCGTGGACTTAGAAGAATCCGGCAAATCCAAACTGTCACCTCAGCTTTGACGCCGACTCTAATGGTCTTAGCGCTTATCTTTGTTCTTGTTCTTTATTTCAAGCTTATCGTCTTTGGAGCCCATGACGAAGTCTTGCAGCACCTGAAAAAAGAAATTCGGCAGTGCAGACATAATTCGGCTGAAGCGCCACGGTTCTTTAGCAAGCCGGTATAACCACTCCAGATTCAAGCGACGCATGAGCGCCGGAGCCCGCTTCACCTGCCCGGTCCAGACATCAAAACTACCGCCCACACCTATTTTAACGGTGCGGGGCAAACTAGCGCTCATCAGGTCGATGAAATATTCCTGCTTCGGCACACCAAGCGCCACCAGCAGCAATTCAGGCTCATGCTGAGCGATTTCATCAATAACTCTTTCGTTCTCATCTACGGAAAAATAACCATGCTGACTGGCAACAATGTTGATACCGGGATAGCGCTGAGGAAGCACCTCCAGCAACTGTTCCATGACTTCAGGCTTGCCGCCCAAAAGAGCCACTCTTCGTCCTGCTACAGCGGCCCTGGCCAGAACTCCCGCTGCAAGCTCGATGCCAGGCAAGCGAGAAATTTCCTGCCCATTCAGCTTCACAGCCCAGACCACACCAGCCCCGTCCGGAACAATTAGATGAGCATGCCTGATAATCCGGTCGAGCTGCGAGTCTTGCTGAGCAGCCACCACCATTTCGGCGTTGAGCGTGACCACATGCATGCCACGCCCGCGTGACCAGGCATCTTCAATCACTGAAAGAGCCAGAGTCTCATCCACGACGTCTACGGGATAACCAAGAACTTTTTGACGGGATCTGTTTGTTGCTGACAAGGTTGACATCACGGGTGGTGCCTGCTTCAAAAATGGATTAAATAATTGCTTCGAGCAAGCTACAGGGTAGAGTAACTCGAAAATAGTAGCGGATTGTTGAGATAACCTCAAACTGCGGGAGGAAGAAAGAAGGGAGAGTCAAAGATTTTGAGAGGATTCTCAGCTGCAGCGAATCAATCTCTTGGCATGCCTAGAATTCTAGCGAGAATGTCAAAGTTCTGACAAGCCAATTTTTTTGCAGCTTCAGATCTGCTCTTAGCTCGCGAAGAAAAGCTATTTAAGCCGCTTGCGAAGGTTTTCAGCGCGTCACCCCAGTCTTTTCCTGCGCTCTCCTTTGTAAGAATTAAGCAGCATTGCTCGAACTCAGCTAAGAGCTGCGTAACTTTCGGATCATAAGCAATTCCGGCAACCGGCCTTCCCGATTTAAGAGTCATGATCATCGCATGCAAACGCATGCCCACAAGAAACTTGAGTTCTGAAAAAACACTCAGCCACTGGCTTGGCAGCACTAATTCCGAAGTATCAAGCATATGTGTTTTCAAAGAAAGCTCATTGCAAAAGTTCTGGAAACTCTGCAGCAAAGCAGAGTCTTGCTCGGGCTGCAAGGGCAGGAGCAAAAGATATTCGTCTTTAGAAAGTAAAGCGGCAAGCCCCTTCGCCAGTTGACGTAAATGCTCTTCAGTCAGCTCGGCACTTGGCCTTAACGACACGCCGACGGCTCGCGATTTTCCGCCTGCGGCAGCACCGACCTTTTGCAGCTGAGTTTTGATTGAAGCAGGCAGTTCGCTGGCTTCCAGGCGCCAAACCGGATCTGCGGTGCGCTCACCAGTTAAACCCCACGATTGCAAATATTTCATGGAAGCGTCATCTCGAACGGCAATCGCATCTGCTTGTGCAAAAAAAGTTCGACAAAGATTGGGTGCAAAAGCACCGCGCAAGGGTCCTATTCCTTGAGCATAAATAACAACGGCAGCTCGGTGGGACTTAGCCATGAGAATCTGCAAACCGTAAAAAATAATTGAGCCGAGCGTTTTCGTATTCTGGAAAAGTCCGCCACCGCCGCTTACAAGCAAGCGTGCCCGCCCCAACATATTCCAGATCTCAGAATAACTCTGGCGCTTGAGAGCCCGCACCCCGTATTTTGCAGCCGTTCGCTCCGGTTCTTGCGAGAGCACAACAATATCTTCCGGTTTCACCAGCTGCTTCAACTCAGAGCAAAGCTCTTCTAAGATAGCCTCATCGCCGAGGTTGTCAAAACCGTAATAGCCGGATACAAAAACAAGAGAACGTTCCATATTCAATTCCACTGGTAAGAATTAAGTTTAGCCTTGAGAGCAGCAGTAAAACAATTACCGGGCACTCAGAATCGCAAATGCAACGCGTTAGAATATGAGCAAAGCTTCTCTAGAAAAAGAAAAGTCTGTCGGCACGGATTCCTGAGATATGCATAGCGAAATTAAGCCAATGAGCAAACTCGAACAGAATGGTCAATTAATAGAAGAAATCTCCTGCTCATCGGCGGAAGCTCTGGCAGCACTTGTGCAGCGCTGCAACAAAGAAGGTCGAAAACTTCTGGCAGCAAAAGCTCAAAAACTACCGGTGAGTCCGGCTCAAAGATTAAGTTACTTCCTCAATTTCGATGAATGCCAGAAGATTATTGATCATAGCCGCCCGGATCTGGTAATGAGCGTCGAAACAGGCATTACTTTGAAGGCATTGCAAGATTACTTGCGCACTCAAAAGCAGTGGTTTCCGGTTTATTTAGCCGACAGCAATATCTCGCTTATGGAATTTATCAACAACGGAGATGCCGGTGCACTTGAACATGCTTTCGGCGAAGCCAGAGACCTGATTCTGGGAATGCAGCTGGTTCTCGGCTCCGGCGAAATAATTAAATGCGGCGGCAAAGTCGTCAAAAATGTAAGCGGCTATGACCTGAGCAAATTGTTTTGCGGCAGCAAAGGCAGCCTTGCGATTCCTACAACCGCTCATCTTCGCCTTTTTGCTCTTCCTGACGAGCAATGCACGCTGCTGATCGGCTTTAAGCAAATCGACGAAGCCTTTAAATTTGCAAATGAACTATGCGCCTCAGCTTTGCCGCTTTCATGCCTGGAAATCGTAAAGGAAAGCTTGCTTGCCGATTCAAGTTTTTCACCAAAAGAGCTCGGCGGCCAAAGCGCAGTTCTTGTCTGTGTGCAATTGCACGGAATGCCTTCAGTTTTAAGCGAACTGGAAAGAGAGCTTTCAGAGCTGCCTTCTTTAAGAGTCGGACAAAAGGAAAAACTCGAAGCCACAGAAGCAGAAAAATTCTGGCAGTTCATTTCAAGTCCCCGCCACTTTCGAAATGAGCTCTCATGCATAGAGCTTGCCGCAGCAACACGCAGTTTGCAAGAACTTTGCAAGGAGCTTGCCGAAACTTTTCCCGAACTTTCATACACGGCAAGACCGGCTAGAAACAAAGCGAAGATCTTTTTCCCTGAAAAGATTAAGCAAGAACAAGTCATTGATTTGATCAGAAGCATAATTAGCCGGAGCAAGAGCAAAGTAATTCTTGCTCTTGCCGACGAATCATTTTTGTACAAAGTCCTTTCATTGCCGGAGGAAGACCTTGTGCTTAACGAGCTCAAGCATCGCATAAAGCGTGAATACGATCCAAATTCAGTATTAAATCCACTGGTTTCAATTTAAGCAAATCGGAGAGACTCTTCTAGAATGGGCAAGCAAAGACGCGAGCGAGAAAGCCGCTTTCTAAAAGCAAGCACTCTCAGCTTTGATGAATGGGTGGATTTTATCGCCGCAGACATGAGCGAAATTGACTGGTTTTCAGATCAAGAAGATTTGCTCAATAAACTGAATCTATTTTTTCACTCCGGGCAAGCACTTTTAGATCGTTTTGGTCAGGAAGATTTGAACAAACTCCTGTGGAGTTTTCTAGGCGAATCAGGGCTCTTGCAAGCGCTATTCAATGAAAAACTCGAGCTCAAAAAAAGAATCGACTGCATCCGGGCAATCAAGACTTTTTATCAAGACCTTTTCGAAAAAAATTGCGCAGATTTGATGTCGAACGGTCTGAAAGAATTCAGCCCGGAGCATAAGCCGCTCAACAGCATTTGCTATATGTGGTGGGATATCTTCCCAAGCTGGGGCGGCAGCGAAAAGTCCGAACAGTCCATTAACAAAACGATCCTAAGCCTGCTTTCAGAGCTCCTGACGATCAAACATCTTGCCTGCCAGGAAAGCGCATTGCATGGTTTAGGTCACTGGCATTTGCATCACGGCGCGGCCGTCGAAAAAATAATCGACAAGTTCTTAGAATCAAAAATGAACGAGCAGCTCAAGCAATACGCTCTTGCTGCCCGCTCCGGATGCGTTAACTAAGTTTGGTCTTGAGCAAAACTAAGATAGCCAGGCTGCGATCAAATGCTCGCGCACGGCACAGCTGCCGAATTCAGCAGGTACTTCCAGTCGTTTTCCGCTGACCGCCGATATGGCCAGTAGCCCTTCGCGAGCACGTACTCGCAAATTTTTGTCTTCAGCTTGATCTGCAATCATTCTAAAAACCCGCTCGGCAGCAAACATTTGCTGAGTTCTGAAATAGCAGGCACCCAACATCAAACGAGCGTCCCAGTTACGCGGCTCCTGATCCAATACATCTATCAAGGCGCCCACAGCTTCGTTATATTTGCCTTCGCGATAAAGATTCAGCGCGTTCAAAGCTACCGAAATGCTCACGTTTTGCGTATTGAATGTTAACTGCATAACCCCGGATCCTTCCCCTGTTCAAAACCCCACATTCATAACTTAGGCTGCCAAGATGAATTGTGCGTGAAATAAGTGTCGCTTTCTCAGACAAAATTATTTGGCCGGTGGAGGAACAAAAAAAGGCGGCTCCGAATTCAAATCAGGCTTAGCGACAGGCTTTCCGGCTGCCGACTTTTTTTGAAGCGGCTTCTTGCCGGTCTTAGAAGGAATCCCTGAGCCAAGCGGCGCAGGCAGGAAGATTGGAGGAGTCGGCGTCGGCTTGGACTCAAGCGGGGGCGGCTGGAAAAAGGGAGGCTGTAATTTCTCGCTTTCATCAGGTATGGGCGGCGGCAAGAAAACAGGAGGAAGCAAGTTTTCTTCGTCGGAAGGAGGCGGAGTGAAAACAGGCGGCGGCATATAATCGATAACAGGTGTTGTTTTTCTTTCGGGCGCTGCAAGTGAAGACACAGGATAGCGAGCATAAAGCTTTGCAATCGTGTTTTTATCGCGGCTTGTTAAACCGCCGCTTTGAAAAGGCGAGGAGCTGTAAAACATGATATCGGAATAGCAGGTAGAATGTTCAAGACCAAGAGCATGCCCAAGTTCATGCAAACAAACAGCAGCTACTTCACTGGGCTTCAGACTCTGGCCATCATCTTTGGAATGCATCAAATCGACTTCCACTTTTACATGCTCGATTTTTCCTTCACTCGACTCTACATGGGCAAGCCCCTGCTTAGCGCGCGTGCGTCCTTTTTCCTGAATATCGATAGCTTTATCAACCCATTCCACCGAAATATCGCAATCAGCACGATCCTTGACCAGCTTATAGGAGAGCTTTCTGCCTGAAGCGCGACTCCATGAATCCAAACAATCAGCTACGAAAGCTTTATATTCTTGGTGAAAGGCGTTTATGCCTTTTCCATCACTAACAAATATCTTGAGCGGGAGTGATTGCAAGGGCCATTTTGACATCGGCTCCCTGGAAGTATTGTGCTCAAAATAATCAGGAAGCGTGCTTGCCGACTCATCAAGCTTGTCCATATCATCCTGCAGATCTCTTATGAAATCTCTTGCGCGGGCAAGCCAGCCCGGATCTTTTTCTACTCTCGAATATTGCTGCAAATAGGGTATGGCCTGAGAGTTCTTAGCAATATTGTGGTAAAGAATCGCCATGTTATAGAGATTGGATGGGCTATTCGGATTGAAGCGCAATGCGGCTTTCATTTCAGCAATCGCCGGCTCGGGTTTCCCTTGTTTTTCATAAAGCTCAGCCAGATTCGAGTGCGCATATTCGGACATACGAGAGGGGTCATGCGAGCAGGCAATCAAAAGGTGCCTGCTCGCATCTTCAAATTGCGATTCAGCCATTTCTTTATCAGCGAGCTTAATCATGCCGTAGGTCTCAATTTCAACCAGCAAATCCGCACCGTTCTTGCGCCAGTGTTGGTCTTTGCATACTTGCAAGAGCTTTCGGAGATAGCTTGAGGCGCGATCATAATGCCCGGCATCAAAGCACGCCCGAGCTAAGCAATAGTAACCATAGGCATATTGTGGATCGAATTTCAAAGCCAGTTCGCCTTCTCTTATTGCATCTTGAAGCTTACCTGTCGCGATGTAGCAATCGCAAAGGTCGCTATGAATAATGCGGGAATATGAACTGGGATCGTAAGCCGCAGCTTGATTCAGCACCGAAACGGCTTCGGCGTATCTGGAAGAATCTCTCAATGAATCGCTTCTATTGCATAAATTGTAGATTTTGCTTTCGATCTCCCAGCTTTTCAAAAGTGACCGCTGCTGGCTGTGAGCAAACGGCATGCCGCCAAAGCTTAAGAGCAGAATTGAGAAGACAGAAAGAAAATAAGATCTTGAAGTCTTGCGCATAAAAGCATTTTTCCACTGCAGTCAAAGTTTTCACGGCAAAATGACTTTCGACATATGAAAGTCCTGACTTTAGACTGCTTAAGCTCAGATTAAGTTCACTCACGGTATTGTCAAGCGGAGATTATACTTCCGTCATAACGCAAGACGGCGTTATCTTCCGGAAACATTTGGGATTAAAGCGTTAAGGATTCAGGGGAGATTTAAGAGTGGCTGCAACTGATAAAAAAGGACCCAACATTCTCGGTGCCCTGATGGACCTCTTAATACTGGTTCTTCTCGTCGGCGCAGCCGGATTCGGCGGATACTACCTTGGAACCATGCAAAAAATGGCACCAATCCAGGCAGTGGCGCCAGGCACTCCAGGCGCGATTACTGCTGTGGAAACGAAGTCGACACCAGCGGCAGAACTCAAATCGGCAAGCAGCGAAAATAAAAGTGCAGAGTCTAAAAAGCCGGAATCAAGCACGACAAAATCAACTGAAAAAGATCCGGTTGAATCGACCGAGGAGTCCGCAAAGAAAACCGAAAAGCTCAAATACTGGATTTGTTCGTCAGGCTCGGACTACATGGGCTACGCCATTACCGTGAAAGTTAACGGCAAAGCAGTGGACAATTTCTTTGGACCGGACAAAACAATAGACATAACTAAAATGGTCAAATCGGGCGACAACACGATAACTTTTGAGGCTAAGAATCTCGGCGCCTCATACAACAAGCACAAGGGCGACGAGCAGGCGGAATTGCTGCTGCAAGTGGTATCAGGTCCGTATGTACAAGAGAATTTCAA
>JAIEPM010000060.1 GCA_019748395.1 Candidatus Obscuribacterales bacterium | reverse complement strand
GGCGCTTCTTTTTTGGATGGAATTAAGACTGCGTTGGCTGTGCAGATCAAAATGACGCTGGCTTTAGCGAAACCCCAGAGAGCCATTCTGTCACTGCGCCCACTGATACGGCTGATTTTAGACGGGCTGTCGGCGCTTTTGGGCAGTGAGATTTCCGGAGCAACTGCTGCCGCGACAAGGGCTTGATCTTCAGCCTTTGCCTTGCCGGGCTCTTTCTTCTTTTCTTGCGTTTTTATATTCGGTGTTTTTTCAACGCGACTTTCTTCGGCCGGCGGCTTGCTTGCTGTTTTTGCTTTTGCTGCATCCGCTTGCAACTTTTGCAGCAAAGCGGCCAGGGCTGCATGTAATTCGGCCATTGATTCAAAACGCTTTTGAGGGTCTTTCTCCAGGCACTTCATAACTATGCCTTCCATTTCTTTGCTAATCTTCTTTTGCGGTGCGATTTCTTTGAAGCTCGGCGGCTTCTCGGATATCTGCCTGCTTAGAATTTGCATCATGTCTTCGCTGGTGAAAGGCAGGGTCCCGGTTAAAGCTTCAAACATGCAAACGCCGCAAGAATATATATCGCTGCGCTGATCTACTTTGATGCCGCGCGATTGTTCGGGGCTCATGTAATCAGGTGTACCCATGCACTCACCGGTGCGGGTGATTTTTTCACGGGCATTAGCCCTTGGAACCATGGCTTTGGCCAGTCCGAAATCAAGTACTTTCACATGCGGACCACGTGAAGTTGAGCTTATAAATATGTTGGTCGGCTTTAAATCGCGATGCAAAATGCCCATGCCGTGAGCGGATTGAAGCGCATCGCAAACTTGCGTAAAAATCTTGGCGCAAGTTCGTTCGCTCAGCTGTCCGTTCAATTCAATAAAATCATTGAGGCTGGCGCCTTCAAGATATTCCATGACAAGATAAAGGTCACCATCAGCGGTGACTCCAAAATCGTGGATCGTTATGATATTTGGATGATTGAGCAGGCTGGCGCTCTTAGCTTCCTGTTCAAAACGCTTCCACATCGAAGGATCGTAGGTCAGAACTTCAGCAATGCATTTTATTGCTACCGGTCTGTCCAGTAAAAGATGCCGGGCCCTGTATATTACGCCCATGCCGCCTCTGCTCAGAACGTCTTCGATTTCATATTTGTCGCCGATTTTTTTGCCGAGCAGGCGATCTGCTTTGCGGGCTATGAGTGGACCGCCGTCATAAGGGCAAACCGGATGCTCGCCTTCGACTTCGCGCTGGCAGAGGACACAGATTTGTATCCTTGAAACGCGTGTAGTGTCCTGTTCTTGGTTGGACATGCTTAGTCGCAGTTCACCGGAGCATACATAACGATGGTATTTTAACCCGGAAAGCCCCCCAAGTTCAGGATACCCAGTGAGAGACGGATTTAGCCGGATTTCCCGCCAACTGTTTCAGCACTGTATTCTAAAATATCGGTCATTTTCAAGATTCAGCCGAGGCTCTCAGGGCGGCGTCCTGCGGAATTTTAATTACGAATTTCGAAAAGCCTTTCTCTGCATCGCTTTCGAGCTCAAGGCTGCCTCTGTGAGCCTCGACAATCATTCTGGCAAGAGGTAGCGCCAGCCCATTGCGCATTTTCAACTCGTGCTGATTTTCGCCGAGGCTCAGGCGTTCAAATAAGCCTGAGCTGGACTCTTTATCATAAAAAAGAGGAGCCGATATTTTCCAGCTGACATTTTCGCCTTCTTTATGAACTTCCAGCATGAGCTTGGCGTTGCTTTCCCGGCTTTTCTTCTCTTTTTTGTCCTGCTCAAGCTTTTTGATTATATGGGTGAAAATATTGCAAAAAGCCTGACTCAGGCGATCCTTGTCCACTAGGAGCTCCAGCTCTTGATTCTTTTCGTCCAGAAGCAATTCGTAGCTGCTGAAGCGCTTAGCAACCGTTTCAAAGGCTCGATAAGCAACTTCTCCGGCCAGTTCCCGACTTTTGATCAGCTGAATACCTTGCGCTTCAAGTTTCTCGAGGTCAAGAAGGTCGTTTATCAGATCAAGCAGCTTCTCGGATTGTTCAATAATCTCGTCTAAGTGCAATTTTACTTCTTCACCTACTTCGCCCATGGCTCCGACTTTGATCAAAGTCACAAAACCCAGCACCGAGCTGAGCGGGTTCCGTAAATCATGGCTTACGACTGCCAGGAAGTTTCTTTTCAACTCTTCCAGTTGCTTGGAAGAGCTAATATCATGAGCCACGAGAAAGAGCGTTTCCTGCTTGGCTGATCGAGAAATTGAGCAGAGCAAGTAAGCTGACTGGCCGTCTTTCCTTTTTACTTCAAGTTCTAAGGACTTACCGCTTTTTAGCTCTCTGTCCTGAAGAATTTCTTCAAGCTCTGCCCTTTCTTCAAGAACTTCAAAGAAGGAGATTGACGACAATTCATTCTGAGAATATCCAAGGAGGCGTTCTGCCGCCGGGTTTACACTGAGGAAAGCCAGTTGAGAATCAAGGGAAGCAATCAGATCCTGAGAATTATCAAAAACCGCTCGCTCTTTGCGGCGAGCCAGATCTAGCTTTGCTGCGCTCAGTCTGAATAGACGATCAAGTTCGGCAATTTCGTCATTTCCGGGAAGAGCCGGATTCAAGGCTATGCCTGCTGCAAAGCGGCTTGAATTGTCTGCCAGGGTCGCAAGCCTTCCTGAAACACTCTTGCTGAAAAATGCCGCCATTAAAAAAGACAAAATAAAGTTGACTGCCAGTCCACCGACCAGAATTATCGCTTGTTGCTCTCTCAGTATTTTTTGCTTAATCGGATTGATAGATTCTTTTTGCTCGGCCTCATTGATTATGAATAAGAGGCGACGTGATACGGCTGAAGTAATTGCAATAAGCTCAAATTTTTGCATCTCCAGTTTCGAGCAGATTTTAGGGTCGAATTTTAAATAGAGTACTCGGCGAGCTTTCTCAATGTAGGGATCAACACGCCGGTTGAAACGCTCGGCTTTATTAAAGCTTTCCAGACCGACCGGGTCGTTTCTCAAGAGTTTTGCCAGATTCGCTCTTGATTTTTGTAGTCTTGTGCAGCATTTATCATAAGCCAGCCAGATCGGGTACTGACTCGAGGCTGAAACCAGCAAGATCATTTTGAAATAGCTGTCCAGTATAGAATAAGCTTCGGCAGCAATCTGTCGCTGTTTTAACTCTTCCAGTCTGCTTTCGTTGGTTTCGGCAATAATGCTCAAAATTGCAACGATAAATGCAAATTCCACAAGTAAAGGAATGCCAATCAGTAATAAGCCAAAACGCATCAGCCTTTTGCTTGTTCCAGTCGCCTTTTTTTCAGGCATGCCTATAAGCGGCGCTTTGCGAACCGGCGAGCTTTTCTTTTCCAAAGCAGCAGCTTCAAATGCGGCTTTTTTCTCCCGGCATATTTTTTCAAAGGATTCCTCAGTTGCAGGAATCTTGAAGCAGAAAGTGCTGCCTGCTCCGGCTTCGCTTTTTACAGAAATCTCGCCGCCGTGTTCTTCGACGATGTCTTTGCAAATTGGCAGTCCCAGTCCGGTTCCGGTATTCCTTTTGCCGTCGGCAGCTTCAACCTGCTTGAATTTTTCAAAAATTTTTTCTTTATGAGAATCAGGCACTCCTCTGCCCTGATCACTGATTTCTACGAGCAAATAGTCATCAGCTTTCTGAGTTTTGATCTTTACCACTCCTTGTTCCGGCGAGAATTTGACGGCATTCGCCAGTATATTCACCAGCACCTGGCAAATTCTGTTTTGATCGAAAAAGCCTTTTTCGACGCCTGATTCTATTTGAAACTGAATTTTTTTCTTCTCTGCAAGTCCTTCAAGATCATGAAGCGATTGTTTCAAAATAGCCTCTAATTCACATTCTCTTTTATCAAGCTCTAATTTCCCGGATTGAAGTGCTGCCATTTCCAGAAAATCGTTTACCAGTGCAAGCAGTCTTGCCAGATTCGTTTTTACCAGCTCCATTCGTTGAAGGGCCTTTGGGCTGAGTGCGGACTTTAACGAACCCGAAAGCAGTGCAGCTCTGTCTGCGATTATTGAAAGCGGCAATTTCAGATCCGAGCCTACTATAGACAGATATGCCTGCTTCATTCTTTCAAGTTGCTTCTGTTCGCTGATGTCGTGCACCACGCAGTAAAGTAATGCTTCTTCTTGCGACCAGTAACTTGACCATAGTGTTTCGATTTGCCTGCCGTCCTTACGCTCGAGCTTTAATTCAAATTCGGCTGCCGCTTCCGAGCGCCTGGCGGCGTTTAATTTAGCCACCGACTCACTAGCTTCTGAAGACGCCAGAATTTGCTCAATTGAGAAGTCAATTAATTCATCAGGAGCGAAACCCCAGTGTTTGATTGATGCCGGATTGACTTTTTTGAATTCATTTCTTTCATTCAATACACAAATTACGTCGCTGGCACTGCTGAAAAGCTCGCGCTCCCTTTCTGAGGCTTCCTTCAGACTCTTATCCATCTCGTGAAAAGCCTGATCAAGGAAAGCTATTTCATCTGCACCGCTGAGCGGCGTTTTGGGGCGCTGCCCTTCAGCCAGTAAGTTTGTATTTGTTCTGAGCATTTGCAGGCGCTCATATATACTTTTCTTGAAATAGCAAAAAAGAACCAAGGCAATCGCGATGTTGGCCAGCATGCCGACTATCAAAATGATTCTTTGCTCTTCACGTAACTGTCGCTGTGTTTGAACGCTCCGGGCAGCGATTTTGTCCTGGGCAAGCGTGAATGAATTCATGCGATCTATATGTGAGTTCTTTTTGGACCGGAATTCCATGTCGATTTGCGGAATGATCGCGGTCATATCAAGGAGCCGCCTTTGCTTGGCAAGTTCTGCAATTTGATCAAGTAAGTTGAGCAAATCATCGAGCTCGGCTGTCAAATCTTTTGCCGATTCCCCCGCCAGGCTGTCGGCTGCGGGAATGCTGAGCAGCTTCTTCTCTTCGATGCGCAGCAGCTTGATGTCGCTGTCGTATGCAGCGATTCTTTCTTGGGTTGGACTGTGAAACCATGAAATTACATCAATGGCAGCTTTGTCGGCGATAATTACCAGCTTCGCTCCCAAAGCCGCGCACTTTCTGTGCCGAGATTCTTTGAGAGATTCCCTGTCCATCTGCAAAAGGACGATTCCCAGGGCCGCCACAAGAAAAATCTCAATCAAAAGCGGTGTGAAAACAAGGATTAGACCCTTATGAAAGAGCTTTGGACCTGATTTTGCTTGTCTTTCTTTCACTTTTCAGACCTGTATTATTTTGAGTATGAAAGTGAAATGCGGAATACAATTCCTTTTGTCGGCGCGCCTGTGGCTTCGATGCTGCCGTTATGAGCCTCGATAATTTTTTCAACAAGCGGCATCGATAAAGAGGATAGATGCGGGCGACGAAGCCGCTCCGTGTTGCCGCCCGGCAAGCGTTTGAAAATGTTTTTCAGAGCGGCCTGGCTCAGTTCTTGTTGATTTTCGGCAAAGTATAAAAACAATCTGTCTTCTTCGGTCTTGCTCTCAAAAGTGATTCTGGATTCATTGCTTTTGGCGCTTGAGAGAAAGAGTAAAATATAGCTGATCGCTTGCTGGAAGCGCTCAGGATCAATTTTGAGTTTCAAGGAAGGCAGCGTCTCGTCAATCTGCATATCTAAGTCCGGGTAGGCTTTCCTAACTTCTGCTTTTGCTTTGTTAAGGATATCGGAAAGCTCGGATTCTGTTTTTATGAGTTGCATTTTGCCGGCTTCGAATTTTTCAAGATCAAGAAGGTCGTTTATAAGATCAATGAGACTGCCGCCCTGAACAATAATGTCATGTATTAGCGGACCGGCGGCTTCACCAACGGCACCGCTTGCACCTTCTTCGATTAATGTGGCGCTGCCCGTCATCGAGGTAAGCGGGCTGCGAAGATCATGGCTCACCACCGATAAAAACTCCTGTTTGAGCCTTTCCAGTTCTTTTCTTTCACTGATATCATGGGCGACGCAATATATGTTCTCCTGGTCTTCCGGTCTTGAGATTGACAAAAGTAGCTCCACGCAGCTGCCGTCCGAACGTAAGACTTGAGTTTCCAGAGTCTTTCCCTTGCTGAGGTCTTCTTTAAGGGCTGAACGAATGGATTGCGCATTGTTGTCTGAAAGCAAATCAAACAGTGTTTTCTCTGCCAGCTCGTCTCTTGAATAAAGCAGAATCTCTTGCGCTGCCGGATTGCTGCTCAAAAAGTTCCCGCTTGCCGAGAGCACGCAAAATAAATCCTTGGCATTGTCAAAAACAGCTCTTTCCTTTTTTCTTGACTCTGCGAGTTTTTGGGCGCTTCTGTGAAAAGCTTCATCTAGTCGAGCGATTTCGTCGTTGCCGGGCAGCACCGGATTGAGTTCGAGATCTTTTGCAAGACGACTGGCATTGTCGGCCAGAGCTGCCAGTCTTGATCTTAAATCTTTGCTGAAAAAGACTGCCATAAATAGAGATGCCAGCACATTGCCGGCCAGTCCAAAAAATAAAAGCAGTCCCTGCTGCTTTCTCAATTCTTGCTGCTTTACCGGATTCAAGAACTCTTTTTTCTCAGTTTCGTCGGTCAAGATTCCAATTCGCTTTGAAATAGCAGCAGCCAGGGCCCACATTTCATAACGGTCGATGCGGGCCTGATCTGAGCGTTTTTTGCTGAAGCCTTGAGCGACAATCTCCCTGCCTTTGATAATTCTTGCTACGGCTTTTGCTTGAATCTTGTCTGCGGCTTTGTAATAACGGCTCAGTGATTGATCGTGCTTTGTCAGTTTCTTGAGCTTTTCTCCGCAGTTTAAAATTTCCTGGCAAATATTGTCGTAAACGAGCCAGGTTTCATAGCTGTGACCTTTAACGACCGTGAGGCTCAGGGAAAAATAGGCGTTGAGTAAATCAAAGGCAACACTGTCGATCTGACGCTCATGAAATTCTTCCATGCGGTTCTTTTCGCTTTGCAGAAGCACTGAGGAAAGTCCGCAAACAAAAATAAGCTCAAATAAAATAGGTACTCCTATTAAGATCATGCCTTTGCGCATTAAGCTCAACTTGCTGCCGGAACTTCCTTTAACAGGCTTTCCTTGAAGGGGAGCCTTGAGAGCCGCCATTTTGATGGATAGCTCCTGGGTTTGCAATTCCTTTTCTTTTTGGCGCCGGTCCATGATGCGGCGAAAAATGCTTTCGTTTGCAGGAAGTCTGAACCAGAATTTGCTTCCCTTGCCGCTTTCACTTTCAACACCGATTCTGCCGCCATTCTCTTCGACTATTTCTTTGCAGATGGGAAGTCCAAGCCCGGTGCCGCTTTTCCTTTTACCGTCGGCAGCATCTACTTGTTTGAATTTTTCAAAAATTGCTTCCTTGTGCTCATCCGGCACTCCTCGCCCGGAGTCTATAACTCTGACTTCAACAATCTGATTTTGATTTGAAGCTTCAAATCTAATGCTTGAAGCAGCAGGCGAAAACTTAATTGCATTGGAGCCCAAATTTACCAGCACCTGCATGATTTTGTTGGGATCTGCATAAACCATTTCATCTGCACAGATGATTTCAAAGCGGATATTTGCTTTCTGGGCAATTCCTTCGAGATCTTGTGTTGCTCTCGTCAATAGTTCTTTAAGACTACAATCTTGTCTCAGTGCCGGACCTGTTTCGTGCCATTGTGTCAGCTGCAGAAGCTCGTCAACCATAGACACGAGTCTGCCGATATTTGTTTTCACAGTATCCAATCTTTTGACTGCTTTTTCGCTGAGCTCTTCTTTCAATGGACCCAGGAGTTTGCCGAGATCTTCGGAGATTTTGTTGAGCGGCAATCGCAAATCATAACTCATTGTTGAGAGGAACTCTGCCTTTTCCTTTTCAAGGCGTTTTTGTTCGCTTATATCGTGAACCACGCAGTAGAGCTTTTCTTCGCTTGGAGAATAATAAGTGGTCCAGAGCGTTTCGCTTGTTTCACCATCGCGCCGCTGCATGGAAATCTCAAGATTCACTGATTCATGTTTGCGTTCGGCCCTGGCAAATTGCGATTCTGCAGATTTCTTCTGCTTTTGCTCCGCTATTAGTGCAGGCAGTGCTTTGTTCAAAAGTTCATCCGGCTTGTATCCCCAGAAACTCTCGCATGAGGGGTTGATTTTCAGGAATTTCAGGTCTCTGGAAAGAACACAAATTACGTCGTTAGCGTTTTCAAAGAGCAGTCTTTCTCTCTGGGCTGCAGCCTTAAGCTCTCTGTCCATGCTGTGAAAAGCTTGATCTAATTGAGCGATTTCGTCTGCGCCGCTTAGAGCCGGAGCAAGCGCTTCTCCGTCTGCAAGCCTCGTTGTATTGTTCATGACAATCTGCAGTCTTTGATAAATGCTGCGCCTGTAAAAAACTAAAAGCAAAATTCCTGCAGCCAGATTAGCCAGAAAGCCGATGCTCAAGATTTTGAACTGCAGATCTTGCAGTCGTGCGCTCCTTTTGCTGCTGTCTTCCGCAATTTTTTGCTGAAGTCTTGTTACTGTTGCCATACGCTCCATGTTGATATCGCGTTTGGAATTGAATTCATCTTGAATTTCTTTGATCACCGGCGCCACTTCGATAATGCGTTCACCGTGGCGAAAACTTCCTGTAACTTTGTCGAGCAGGGGAGCTAGATCATCAAGACTGTCAGTCAACTGAGTGGCGGCTTTCAGAGATAAGCGGTCTCCACTGGCGGCTTCCATCAACTGCCGTTTTTTGAGCTCAATTTTTGCTCGGTCGGCGTCATAAACTCTGGTGAAAAGCTTGGGCTCTTGCACAGTAGCAAAAGCTGCAATAACAGCGTCATTTGCCAGTGACATCAGGCGGGCACCCAGTGCTGCGCAGCGTCTGTATTTGCTTTCGCGCAGACTTTCTTTATCCGACTCTAAAAGTAAATATGCCAGGGAAGAGATCAAAAAGACTTCGATAAGGAGAGGCGTCGCAACAAGAATTAGCCCCTTGTGAAAAACTTTGAGGCCTGCTTTTCCTGGCGAGTTTTCTTGGCTGTTGCCCATAAACTGAGCCGTGTTTACTTGAGATGGAGTGAGACCCCTACAAGTTCTGGATACCCAGTACTCAGATCCAGTACGCGCTCAAACTTCCATTCCTTGCTGAAGTCGTGCAAAACAATTTCGCAGGTTGTATAAACAAGATTGCCCGGCATCAGGTGCCCGCCTGTGGTTCGGCCATTTGAATCAGAAACTGAAATATGAACATGCATGCCTGAAAGCCCGAGCGTGCCGGTGGCTGATACTATTTCCAGCGGACCCTCCAGTTTGCTCGCATTTTCTTGTCCGGCATAGCGAAGGCTGCCGACTTTAAGCGAACCAACCAGACTCAGTACTACGGCAGCCCCGAGCTTTTGCTCCTCCACCAGAGCTTTGAGTTCTGAATAGATGTCTTTGCCCGGTCCCAATCGTTTTACAAGAATCGGCATTTCAGAAACTGGCTTTGCCTGATTTGAGCCATTCTTTGAAAGACGGCGCTTCTGTTGTGTTTTCGGCGCCGGACTCTTCTTTATCTCTTTGAGCCGCGAAAAACTTGCCGAGCAATCTGTTGTACTGCGAAATTTCCGATTCGCTGAATTTTTGAGCGGGACTCTGCTCTTCTGTGGGGCCGGCGGAGACATCGCCGCTTGCGGATTTTTCGATTTCCGGAATTACTGGAATTGAAAGAACCGCTTCTTCACTGAGTTTGAAGTCCTGTTTCAGAGGCAGAGGCGAAGGATTTTTTCTTGTCTCAAGAGGCGGAGCTTTTACAGCTTCTTTTACACGAAGGTTTTTCGCTTCGTATTTGACCAGGTCCTCAGGTAGCCCATATTGAAAAATCTGACCGCGAGCATTGATATAGTTGTCCGACTCAACACTCACGTTCTCGAAAAACTGCAGTGCTTTTGTCTTTTCGCCTTTGGCAAGATAACTTTCCGCCAGTTCGTAAGCTGCCTGGTCGAGAAGGTTTCTTTGCTTGGCACTGAGCGTCGGCAGGCTTGAAAGCTGCTTGTAGAGCATTTCATAGTCCTTTTTTGCTTCTGCTTTCTTGATACTTTGCAAAAGACTTGTCGATTTGTTTTTTTCGTGAATCTGGAATTGCTTGTAGCCAAAGAGCGAAAGGAAAGTCACAAAACAGAGCAGGGCTGCCGGAAGAGCCAGATCAATGGCAAGCATGGCGTAACCGCCACGCCAGCCCAGCTTATTGTCTGTTTCTGATTTCGCTGCTTTTGGAATGAGCACCGATTGCAGCTTTTCTGCCGGGTCGGCTGCTGCCAGCGGCTCCAGATCTAGCTGATAGTTGGCAAATTCGTAAGTTTGCTCAGCCGAACGGTTCACCGGCGGCGCGTCATAGAGCTTGAGCGGGTCTGCCTCAAGAGCCGGCCAGTCGAAGTCTGATACGGGTACATGTTTTTCGGGCAGGCTTTCTTTTTTCTGAGCCAGCCCGCATTCCTGACAGAATGCGTCGCTTTGATGCATTTCGGAGCCGCATCTTTGACAGACTAGAGTTATGGGCACGGTTTTCTCCCGAGTTATGGGCTGTCTGAGAAACTTATAAGAAAGACGGCTCTACTTATGCCGATCTGCGCCGATTAGAGAATAGCGAATCTAATATCGGTTGTCAGCTAGACTTTCACTAACTCGGCCTCAGCTTTATTTGTTGACATGTCGCGCAAGCTTTCCGGGACCTGGTGCTAAGATTTTAGTTCTTGATCTAATCCGGGTTTGCCATGAACGAAATTGATAAGGCTGAGTATATTCAAGCTCTCAAAGCATATCTAATACCTACGTCTATGTTTATTGCCTGCTTGCTGGGAGCGGCTGGAACATTTCTGATTCGCGAAGGTTACGGTGTGGGTTGGGCTGTGATCGCAGCCAGCGCCGCGATGCTGGTCGCTGCCTTTGTGGCATTCATCACTTTTCAGAACAAGCTCAGAGCTAACGGACAAATGGTCGACCAGTTCGACAGCCCTGCCCCCGATTACAGTCAAGCCGAAGCGGCTCCGGCAAAATCATCCTGTTGTGAGCACAATCATGGCGATGCGGAAGAACAGCCCCAGAAATCCGGCGCTGCCGTCGCGCATACTAACTGAGTTCTATCCTGAATAAGGCTCTGCTTCACTTTCCCGGACTGCTTAAGTGAAGCTGAAATCTGCTTTCGAGCGAGCTTCGCTATATACGGAAGCTTTCGAAATTTGACGCCCTCTAAGATTAAAGAAAACCCAGAAAACACTGTCCTTGGGAGGATCACCATTTCAACCAGGGTCTGAGCTACAGATAATCCTAACATTCCTTGGCGGGAGACCATGAGCATGGGCGACAAGCGTGGCGAGATTCCGGTACTCAAGTTGGGCATGGATATTGCAGATCCCAATGAGCCCCAGCCCCAGATTGATGATCTTACCCGGAAGCTTTACGAAGACTGCTTGCCCAAAACTGTGCAAATAACCACAGACAAAGGTCTCGGTAGCGGCTTTTTCATGGACAAGGATGGTCGCATTGGTACGGCTGCTCACGTTATTCTGGGCAGCCGCGAGCAGTTTGCAGTTGCAAGTGACGGCACTCGCTGGAAATTGCAAATCGAGAAAATTGACGACGTAAATGATGCTGCAATCTTGAAAGCAGTTGCATTCAAGTCCGGCAGCCGACCTGTTGCTGAAATCGGCAAAAGTAGTGACTTGAAGCCTGACCAGCCCATATTTCCAATCGGACATCCAGGCGGACTGAGACCTGCCTATATTTCACCAGGTTATTTCCGCAAAAGCACAACTGAGCAGGAGCTTTTCGAAAGTCAGGATCCGCAAGCAAAAGATGCGATTAAAGACGCTTTGACTAATCTCACTCCCCGAGAATTGCCTGACGTGCAGGCGGCTTTGAGCCGGGACCTTTTGCATGGCGCTGTTCATATTAGACCCGGTGATTCCGGCGGTCCGATGTTTGACGCCAATGGCAGAGTGCTCGGTATAAACGATATGATCACGCTGCCGAAGGACGGCAGCAATATCCCCTCCGACGGTTTTTTTGTGCCTGCTGAAAAAATAAAAGCACTTTATGACAGTCAGGACAGCAAATTTGATTTCACTTACAATCGTCTGGCCGCACCATGGGCACAGACT
>JAIEPM010000095.1 GCA_019748395.1 Candidatus Obscuribacterales bacterium | reverse complement strand
AATTGGTCGCAGCAGCACAGTCACGCAGGCTACTGACATAGGGATGAGGCAGCGCCTTCAGGCCCGCTCTAGCCAGGTAAGCCAGCGCGCACCCCAACATCAGGCTGCCCGAGAGACATACGGGAAGCACGGGTGAAGAGGGAAACTCCGGGGCGTCTGGTCTGTCGACCAGCTCAAGGTTGGCAGATTGCTCGGTCATAATTTTGGCCATTCGAAAGCGCATGAGCTGCTGTTCGGTATTTTGCAACTCGATACCCAGCGAATCAATTTCGTGCAACAGATTAGAAAACTCAAGCTGGTCATTGGGTACGGACTTTAACCGGCTTTGTATTTCCCTGAGTGCCGATTCACCCTTGAGCATCTTGGCTTTAAGACCGGCCAACTCGGACTCCTCGGACAGAATCTTTCTCAGAACCGCCTGTTGAGAGCGGCTAAAACTTGCCTCTACATTCAACATTCTCAGACCTTCCTCCCCGGCAATTTGCTTTGCCCTGGTTTCCAGATCTGCGACAATCTTTTCACGTTCCTGCCTGCGCAAAGCCACTTCCGGATGATCGATACGCAATCGACTCGTGAGCTCAGCCATTTCAGAGCTGTGCTTGAGCCTTGCCTGCCTCAGTGTTTTAATTTCATCGTCTTGCTCAATTTTGTCCAGAATTTTCATTTGCTCTTCGTTGAGATGCAACTGTGCTCTGGTATGAAACAATTTGGCTTCCAAAGCCGCGATCGCTGCTCGATTTTCGTCCAGATTCTCGCTGGCCCGGAGCTCTTCCACAAGCAAAGAATCAACCTGCTGATCTGCATTAACTCCGGCATGAGCACGCTGAAACTCTGCCAGCCTGGCCCTTTGCTGCTCCAACGAATCGGATGTCCGTTCAAACTTTTTCTCCAGAAACTCACCGGTTTCATCCGCGAGATCTTCGGTTGAGCCTTTATTTAGCTCGAAAAAAGAATCAATTACAGCTTGTAAGACTAATCTGGAGGTTTCCGGATTTAGAGAGCGAAACTTAACAACCAAAACATCAGAGTCTTTGATTGTGTTGACCTCGTAATTCCGGCCGATTTCAAACTCGAGCTCCGCAGCCTCGGGCAGTTTATCTTTCAAAAGCTTTTTGGCATTACCCAACACTGAATTAGATTTCAGCACCTCGCAAACAGTCACAAGCGGATTTCGGTAAAAAGCATCCAGGGGCGACTCCAGATACTGAGACGGCTCCCGCTTGGCCACCCTGGGTCTGATCCAGATCTTGGCTTGAGATTCATAGATTTTAGGAGTAGTAAAAGTATAAAAACAACCAGCCAGAAAGCCAAGCAGCCCAATTAAAAGCGGCAATTGCTTATGTAAGCGAATCCATAAATTCGAGAAATTATTGACGCTACTCAAAGAAACACCCGAATTACAACTTCGCATCACGACACAGCGATTAGACTAGCATGCACAGACCTTAAGTCGCCAGAGATCAACGAATGCAAACACTGCTGAGCGAAATAGTTCAGGGTCTTAAGAGCTCCTCGTAAAAATTTCGGAATGACGACAGCATTTCTTGAAATTGAAAACGCTCCGCATTGAGACGGCCGCCGGCCGTCAATTCCCTCCGAAACCTGGACTCTTTTAATTCGAGGATAGCAGCAGCAAACTGCTCAGGCTCCTTCAACGAATAACTCAAGACAAATCCACCTCCAACTTCAGCAAAGGGAGGGCAATCGCTGCAAACAACAGGGCAAGCAAAAAACTGCGCTTCGATTATGGGCCAACCAAAGCCCTCGCTCAATGACGGAAAAAGCAAGCAGTGGGCAAGGCTGTAGAGGGCACTGAGAGTTCGATCTGAAGGCGAAAGCACTACTTTCACCCTCTCCAGAATTCCAAGCTGCTCTGCCAACCGCAATTGTTCAGGATTAAGCGCTTTGCCTGCAAAAACCAATTCCCCCTCAAATTCATCCTTGATTTTCGAAAAAATTTGCAAGGCCGCAGTTCTGTTTTTTCTGGGTAAATCGGAGCCAACCACAAGCACATAGGGTCTGGACAGGCTAATTAAACCCTCCAGCAACAACTTAGCCTCTGTCCCGGAAATTGGGAGAAAGGAGGGATCCAGACAGTTGTTGATTACCTTAAGCTTCTTGTGTGTATCGCTGCCCAGAACGCGCTTGAGATCTTGAAGCGTAAATTCCGATACACATGCGATGGCGCTTGCCGATTTTAGCCCGAACAAAATCAAACGCTGCAAGATTTTGCCGCTAAATGACGGATAGCAATAGGTTTCTTCGCCCATAGCAGCCCGCACGGAAAGCAGATCATGACAGCTGACCAGGTGAGCTTTGTTGCCCAACAACGGCACATACACGGCGTTGTACTGATCGCAGATATGAACAAGGTCCGCCCAGCGAATGGCTTCCAGGAGCTCCCATGGAAAAATGCAATACTTGGAAATGTAGCCGAGCGCTTTGCTGAGAGCCCGCGGCAGCTTTCCTCTGAGCTCCGGAAAGAATTCGCGAGGTCGAATCAATTTCACTTCCAGATTCTGATTCTTGAGCCCTAAGAAAAGAATTTCCGCGTAGCGATCCATGCTCTTAAAGCCGTCACCCAGATAGTCAGCAAGAATTAAAACTTTCAAGAAAGCGCCTTTGTTGACCCGTTAATCATGTTAGTTTATTCCAAGTAAAGTTGCTTGCAAATGAGAAACACAGTCGAGATTAGGAAAGCAGAAGCGCAATCGATGTCCAATTATAGCCTCGAATCGACTTTGCTAATTCAGGAGAATCCACCTTGCGACTCCTGAGCAGGAGCCAATATTGGCTCCTTGCGATTGCACTGGGAATGCTCCTCGGACTGCAGCAAGCCGCCCTATCTAGAGAACTGAGCATCATGGGCGGCCGTCCAAGCGAAGGTCTGGCCAAAGTATTAGCAAGAACAGGCTGGCAACTTGGTCCAAACACTCAAAAGGCTGAAGCCTTGCTCGTCCTTTCAGCAGCTCTTTCCGAACAAGAGAAGCGGAGCATTCTCGGCGAGGCTGAAAAAATTCTGCAAGAAGGTAAGCTCCTGATTTTATCAATCGGCAAAAACCCCGAGAACTGCAAAGTGCTTGAAGAACTTTTACCGGTGAATCTCTGGAGTGCATCGCTTCAGGACCTCGTGCGCGGACCATGCGGACTCTTGCCGAGCCGGGAGGGACTGAGATACGGACTGAACGGCATAAGGCTCTGCAGTCGCTATGATCTGCATCTGCCTTACTCACCCATGGAAGCCGGCGAGCAGCGCTATCAATTCAAAAAAATGCATAAGTCCTTGCAAAACACCGACTGGCGTATCCTGGCGAAAACTGACTCCGAAGGGCAGCTACCGGCCATAGTTGAAGGAAGATACAAGAACGGCAAAGTCATCGTTGTCGGCTTTGACTTAAACGAAGAATCCTTGCTGAGAGAAGCAGGCACGGAAAACCTCTTGAGCAGCCTTTTAAGCATACCCACGGGAGGGCGAAGTCCGGGTCCTTCAACATATCAAGTGCCCTTAAAAATCAGCATAGACAGACATCAAGAGAAGCAGCTGAGACTTAAGATAAAAAACGAAGGTGAAAAAACAGAAAAAGCGGTTCTGTCTTACAAAGTTTCAAGTTTCGACAATTCCTTACTTAACTCTGAAAGCGTTGACTTTGAATTGCCGGCTCACAGTCAAAAGGAAATTCAGCTGATTGAAAAAGATAACTTTCAATCCCCTGTCAATATCAAACTGGTTTCGGAAGAAAATAACTACAGAGTTATCGATGCGGCCATTTTATCTGCAGATCGAAATCATCTCTACGCCGAAACGAGGGCAATAGTTGATAAAAATCCGGCGCTCCTCCTCAATATAATCGGCGAAGATTTGCGTGATGATCCGCAGCTCAAAAGCTTTCCGGACCGTGAGACCGGCAACGGACTTGAAATTTCAGGAAGCGCCCCGGTTTATCAAAGAATTTATTTTGACGACAGCAAGGCAGCGCTGAAAGTCAGACTATCAAATCGGCTTCACAATATCGCACCACTGGCAAAAGTCCTCGACAAAAACTGGCCGGCTAACCCCAGCAGCACAGGACTGAACGACGGATGTTACGCACATGGCAGTCGAGGCTACTTACTCAAGCCGGAGGCTTACGGAGCCTGGTCCGGGCGCAGCGCCCGGACCCAGGAACTGGAGCTGGAATGGGACAGTCCGGTGATTTTTGCCGGTCAGGAAATTCATGCACAAACACCTTTTCGCACCTGGGATCGAAGCAATCCAAAATGCTACGAACTCTTCACCAAAACCAGCGCAAACACCGTCAACAAGATCTTAAGCGTAGAAAAAGCCGAATACATAAACGGCAGAAAACAGGATTTGTTTCCTCCTGTGAGAAGTAAAACTTGTTCAATTAAAATATCGAATCTAGACGAGAAGGCCGACCTAGAGCCACGCCCCTCAAACAATCAGCGCTTCAACTGCTCCATCACTGAATGGCAAGTATTAGGCTGGCCCGATGAGCAAGCAGACACTTCGATTTCCGGTAAGCTGAGAGCTTTTCTTAAGGATTCTTCAAGCGTAGAACGCAAAGAGATTTTTTCCGAATTGATTGAGCTGCCGGCTCATTCGCAATGCGAACGCAGCCTGAGCTTGCCTGCTAAAAGCGGATTCCGAACTGCAGTGCTAGAAATTGAGTTTCAGGGAAACAACGGCTCGACAAATACTTGCTCTTTTCCACTCCTGTTTATACCAAGGGGCAAAGCAAAAATCCAAAAGAACCCGCCCACAGCTCTGGGACTATTCTGCGAACCCGGTTTTTCCGAGTTTCTCAATTTCGGCATCGGCACTAAAGAAGACACCAAAGGTTGGGTCGGTGCTGATAACGGCATTTGGGCAGCAACCCACGGATTTATGGAGGAAGGGAGAACTCGCCTGGACTTGCCTGAAAGAATGTTCAGCACCGCAACGCCATTTTCTCACTACAGCACTCCCTGGCGAGATTTTCACAACGGGCAATATTTCTGGCAATGGGCCGGCACTCGTCTCTTAAACGATTGCCAAGCAGGGCGATTCAAAACAGGCTCCAAAATTCATTTATTTTTGTCAGATCGCTGGAACGGGCTCGACGCCGGACAAGCCTTTGCCTGGTCTGAATTCATACGCTTCGACAAGTATCTAAGAACGAATAAGGGACAGGGCTTGAAAGGTCGCTCGCGCGGACAAATTTGCGCTGAAATTTGCAATAAGTATGGAGATGTCTGGCAAAAATGGCAGATGAATACTTATGCAGATCAGCTGCTTGCCATAAAAGAAAAACTAGCTTCAAAGGGCTTTGACTTTTCAGTCAGCACTCACGGTTCGTTCCCTCTGGCAGGAGGAGAACTTGGAAAGAAATTCGCAAGTACTCATAAAGCCTGCGGTATCGACTTATTCTGGGAACTTCAAAAGGAGGATCTCTATTCATCACTGGGTAAACGCCTGGGGCTTTTAGCAGCCAACTCCGATTACGTTTCCGGAGCATACAATGAATGGGGATACAACTCTGCCGTTCTCTCCAACAGTCACTGGTTCAATGCCTCCGGCTCTGTAGAAAGTTCGAGGCGACAGTGGCTCAGTACATATTTAAGTGGGCGTGTAGCTGCGGACTCGGAGTTTCATCCACTTGTAGAGTATGGCTTTTACTCGCAAACAGGGTTTGGTGCCAAGAATAATCTTTCAGATTGGCAAAACTACTACGACACTATGAGACTCTGCTCGCTGCTGCGCCCAAGCCAGGCTGCGGGCTTCGGCTTGCTGGCTGCCTGGGAAACTCAAGAAAGGAATCTAGGACCAAAGCTCGGTGCAGCGGGAATAGGACTTTATGCCAGACAGGGCAAAATGCAGCTGGATGATATGGCAGGTAGGATCTATGCCTCTCTAGTTAAGAACGGCCTGCCTCTAGATTTTGTGGCCAGCGTGGCAAATTTGAGCAACTGGAAAAGAACAAATCCCCTGGTTCTAACAGAAGCATTTACTTTGAATAACTCAGATCTGCAGATATTAAGAAAGCTCAATAAGGCCGGTACTCCAATAATTGCTTTTTTTGAAGATCTCGAAAAGCCGGGAGAAGCACCTGAATTTTTCGGCACAAAAATCGTAAACGGCGTCGTGATACCGCTGCAAAATTCCCGAGAATTCACACTCAAAAAAGGTATTCGCGCATTTGTTCCCAAAATCGAAAAGAATGAGGGAGCACGTATCCTCATCCAAATTAGTTTCAGAGATTTTGGTCCGGACAAAGCCAAAGAGATCTTACCGCTATTAAATGAATTCTTGCCGCGCAGGACTTGCTGTGAGGAAACCGGACTGGTGCTCAATGAAATCTGCGCTTTCGAACACGAGTTTATAAGCGTGGCCAATCAAACAGACGAAAACAGGCTGATTCACTTGAAGATTCCTCTAAAAGATCAAAATTCAAGTAGGGATGCTGTTTTCAAGCTGATTAATGTATTGAGCGGCGAGCAAATGAAAGCAACTCAAAGTAAAGAAGAACTTCGGGCAGAAGTCCCACTGGCAGCTTGTGACGCTTGCTTACTTGTAATTGAGAAAGCCGAGAAATCAAAATGAATAGAAGATTTTTCAAAGCCTCAATAACTTATCTTTTTCTGAGTTCCTTTTTTTGGCAAGCAGCTAAATGCCAGGACGAAAAAAAGCCGGGAATTTTATTTTGCATTTCCGTAAAAGCCGATCCCTCAGTGAAAAGTGAGTTTGACAAGCTTTTTCAAGACTGGAAAAAGATACCGTCGATAAAAGCCCTCCACATAAATCAAGAGGCAAAGCAGCCTGAGCAAATCAGCAGCGAAGAGCTAATGAAAGATTACAAGAAAGCAGCCTTCAATCATCTGGTCATAGTTGGGGAGAAAGGCAAGGATCCGCTTTTAGAAAAAGTCTGGGGCTTCGAAACTTTGATAGCACCAGAAAATAAAACTTTCTACTCCCAGGGCTGGGGACATTTAAAAGGCGATCTTGCTTTAGTCGAATCAGACAGAAATCCTTTCTTGCATAGCTCAAGCATTGATCGGGCAAGTTTCGAAACAGAAATTTTCAAAATTTCAGGCACCGACAAAAAAGGCGTCATTCTGGGAATTAAAGCCTTCAAGCAAGGACTCCTGAATGGCTTAATCGCAGGAGCAGAATTAAGCAGACCGGAAAAAACCTTGCTTGATTTAGATCCCGCTCGTTCGCCACTGCCACCGGCTCTCCCTCCATCAGTCCTGGAAACGGAAAACGGCGAAGCAATTTTATGCGGCTGGAATAATATTCCGGCAAACGAATACAGAGCTTATCTCGACTTTGGCGGCAAAGAACCAATTTCCGTGTGCCGCTTCAAATATCTGCTGCCGGGCGCATTGAAAGAAGCAGGTCTTAAGGGCTGGCTTGAAGGCTTCCATCGCATGGCTTTTGGAAACTCTTTGACTGAAGCCGAATTCAGCTCGCCGCCCGAGGCAAAAGCGGCATTAGATGCCATTCTTAAAGACAAACGCTGGAGCAGGAATAGAGGAGAAAATGAAATCTGGCACAGCCCGATGCCTAATGACGAAATCATGAAAAATATAGACGGAAATATTTACTTGTGCTGTTCCGGCGCAAGGCTCTTGTTTTGCTCCTTACCTGAAAGGCAAAGCCTGCAGATTTTTGAGTCATACGGAAAAGTTAAGCGCTGAAAGTCTTTTCAGAATAGCTTTGAATAGCGGCAAAACGACCTTCAAGACTATATTTGAATCTCAACAATGAAAGGAATCCTTCTTTAGGCAACAATCGAAAAAGCTGCAAAATACCGGGATTGAGAGCAGTTCCAAGAAGAAGTACCTGAAAGCAATAGGCCAGCTGCCCCAGCAATGAATAATACTTCAAAAAGGCCAGGGTTTCGTTATGAGCACGATTGAAGATCTGCTCACGGCTGATCGAAACACGCTCATCACCGGCGACTCTAGCAGCCGGATAGTGATTTACAAGAATCAAAGGATCGTAGATACAGCGAAGTCCCCGTTTTCGCAACTGTAAGGAAAAATCCAGATCGCAATGTACGATTGCGCCGGAACCTTTGAGCCTGGTATCAAGACGCATCTTATCTATTGCTTTCATGGAGAATGCCCAGTTTACGCCTTTTAGAAAGTCTACATCTCTTGCCGGACCGCTACAAAGATGATGATTACCGCGACGGATGCCGAAGGGAAAAACTTTGCCGACAAGCGCAACTTTTTTTTCTAGAATTTTCCCGTTTTCCAGCAGCAAATCGCGTCCACCAACAGCAGCAGCATTTGTTTCCGCAAACTTGGCCTCAATTCTCTGGAGCCAGTCAGGCATGGGCGCGGCATCGTCATCGGTAATCGCCACAATATCACAGGAACATTGGTCAAGCCCGGCATTAATTTGCTTGACCATGCCGGACTCTTCAATGAAGATCACGCTTGCATCGAGGCGAGCTTTTTGAAGCTGAGCTTCAATTTCATTTTGACTGGGATCACGACGACTGCCGATGATCAGAACCTGGTCAGCCTTCCTGAGCTGGCAAGAGATTGCTTCAAGACATCGATGGAGGTCATCGGGGCGATTGAAAGTTGGAATGAGCACTGTAATCGTCATTTAGCCACGGACTCTCAAGACTTTGCACCGAATTACCCTCATGCTGTTTGAGGTCTCATTTTAGCTTCCTCAGGAAGAGCTTTAGCTTTTCCAAAATTGTTGGCAGCCATATTTAAGCCGGCAAAAAACCAGCCATAGGCCTGAATGGTACCGACAATCGTAATCAACCCTATAGTCAGAAGCGGCAGACAAAACCCAAAAATAACCAGCGGCGTCGGGTTATTTGAGCGCCTGGTAGCTTTAATTGCTTCTGAAAATATGAAAAAAGTAAGAGCAATTCTAAATCCAATAAAAAGCAGAGAAAATACACCGGCTTCTTGAGCGTTACGCTCAATTTCACGCTCTGCAAGCAACCAACCGCTATATCCGGCAATTTTCTTGCCACCACCGCTGCCGAGGCCTATACCCCGACCATACCAGGGAATATTTTCCAGACCCTCTGCTGAAGCCATAGAAATAACCCTTTTCAATGTATCACCTTCATACTTAACAGCCATTTCCTGACGCTCCAGCATCGCCGCAATACCTGAGCTGAAAACATAACAGCCCAGAGCGCCCGAGAGCAGAAAAATCGCCAGAAAACCAATTAATGCATTTATTCTTGCAGCACGACTCCTGACTATGAAAATTGAAGCAGCAGCAAAAACAATACAAACGCCAACCATGATCCAGGAAGTTCGATTTCCGTTGTAAGCTAAACAACAAACAATTGATGCGCTGCAAATAGCCAGGAGCGGCAATTTCAAGACCCTCTGCGAGTTTTCCAGCAACCACTGTGGAAGTGTAAGAGCGAATGCACTGGCAATAAAATAAACAAAAAGCCTGCCATCGCTAAAAGTGCCTGAGGGCCTGACTATGTCGGCAGTCATCATAGCCGTATGCGTCAAATCCTCATTGAGAGTTTTATTGATCCAGTGAGTCTTAGGCTGGTGAAACTGCTCGTAAACAAGTCCGGCCATAGGAATTGCCAGAAGCATCGTAATTAGAATTATGACTTTGACATCCTCTCCTTTCAGGCAATCCTTCATAATGAAAGCAAGCGGAATCAATAGAAAGTAAATGCGCAGCCCATACAAATAAACAAGCGGGTTGACCTGCAAAAAAAGCATTTGCAAAGCGATTACGACGATATATGCAGCAAAAATCCAGGTAGCAGCAGCAAAGAGCCCTTTGCGAGCGGGCCAGAGCTTGTTTTGTATAGCAAGAAAATAGATATAAAAAACAACCGGGTCTCGAACAAAAAAGGAAACCATAGCGGCTTCAGGAAGAACCCACTTTCGAAGGGCGCCTTCAATAATCATCAGGACATAAAAAACATAAATCCAGAAAACTATTTTTTTGCGGGCTGATTCCTGAGTTAACTGCAAATATTAAACACCTGCTCAGGGGCTCATTCTGGAGCTCTTAAATTGAAATGCTAAAGTACGGTTGCTTTTGCTGATTTTCATAGTATATCAAAAGGCTGACAGTACAATTTTGAAAGCCGCAAATAGTCAAGCGCTCCATACGCTCAGTATTCTGTCCTGACCATAACCTATAATCAGCTTCGACAATCGAGAGGCATGCTCGTGAGAATAGCTCTGCTATCACAATCATTCAACAAAGGGATGGGACAGGCCAGAGTAAACTACGAGCTATGCCGGGGTCTCCTGTCCGAAGGCTTCCAACTGGAAGTTTTTTCTTCTTCTGTAGCTGCCGAGTTGCTTACAGCGAAAAATCTGGAATGGGTAAAATTGCCCTGGCCTCGCAAAGCCGGCAATTTCATTGCAAACTTCTGTTTTGCAATATTTGCCAGCCTTAAATTGCAAAACAGGAGAAGAGATATTTCTCTGCTTCATGGCAACGGCTTCGTAAGCTTTTGCCGGATGGACTTGAATACGGTTCATTTCGTACACTCAAGCTGGCTGAATTCACCTTTTCATACTCTAAAAGTCCAGCCCAACTGTTTCGGACTTTATCACTGGATTTACACCTGGCTCAACGCCAAACTGGAACTGATCTCATTTAGAAACAGCAAAGTGTTGGTGGCAGTATCAGAGCTCGTAAAAGAAGAACTACTTTCGCTGGGACTTAATTCCGAAAGAATCAAAGTAATACCTAACGGCGTGGACCTTAGCGAATACAAGCCTGGACCGGCAAACAGAAAGGAACTTGGACTTCCGGAAAGTGTCAGACTCGCTCTTTTTGTAGGAGAGATAAAGACTCCCAGGAAAAATCTTGAAACTTGTTTTAGAGCCATAAAGCAAATTCCGGATTTTCATTTAGCAGTTGCAGCGGCAGATTTCAAAAGCAGCATTTATCCTGAACTGGCAAAAGACTTAGGAATCGAAAGCAGAGTCCACTTTCTAGGTTATAGAAATGACATTGCCGACCTGATGAGAAGTTCAGACTGTTTCTTGTTCCCGTCTCGCTATGAGAGCTCCGGCTTAGTATTGCTGGAGGCCCTTGCTTCAGGCTTGCCTGTTTTTACAGCCAAAACAGTTGGAGTTTCAGATTTAGTGGATAAAGCCGGAGGCTGCATTTTAGAGAATCCAGACGATTATGAAACACTGGCTCAAGCAGTAATCGATCTCTTCGACTCAAACAAAAATCTTTCAAGAGCGAAACTGTTTGCACGGCAGGTAGCCGAAGCATACGGCTGGGAAAATATGGTCGAAAGCTACTGCAAGCTATATAAAGAACAGCTCGCTCAGATTAAGCACGAGCAGTCTGTATAAGTACATCAATATTTTCCTGCATTCTGCTCAATCTAAATCTTTTCAAGGCTTCCGACTGTCCTTCGGCAGCAATCATTCTGGTCTTCTGTTCATTATTCAAAGTGAAAAGCAATTTTTCAGAGAGTTCCTCGGCATTTGCCGGAGTGAAAAGAAAGCCGGTCCTGCCATCTTCGATAATTTCGCGAGCCGCTCCGTTGGCGGATGAAAGCACGGGTTTCCCAGCCATCATGGCCTCGACAATAGTGCGACCAAAGGGTTCCGCCTGCACTGAAGGTTGAATGATCAGATCACAAAGCATCATCAATTCTCCTACATCTTCTCGGAAACCAAGAAATTTGACTTGATTTTCAATACCGAGACTCTTAGATAAAGAGAACAACTCTTGCTCAAATTTTTCTTCACCAAAAAGTGCAGCTCCAACAATTATCAAAATACAATCGGGTCTGTTTATGGAAGCAAAAGCGCGAATTAAAATGTCCTGCCCTTTCCAGGGCGAAATCCGGCTAAAACATCCAAATAGTTTCGACTCTGGAGCTAAGCCCAGCTCTGCCTTCTTCTTCAGCAAATACGCATCCGACAAAGGGATGGGCACTGAAAATCCGTTATACACAACAGCCACGAGTTCGGCGTTTCCACCGGCATCAATGAGTGAGCGAGCCGTAGCCTGAGA
>JAIEPM010000442.1 GCA_019748395.1 Candidatus Obscuribacterales bacterium | reverse complement strand
GGCAATCTGACTGGCTATGAAGTCAGGTAAAACTGTAATCTTAGGCATGCCAAAATTGTACCACTAGCCTTCATCCGTCTGCAGCCGCAGCTCATTCGGGAAATCAAGCAGGACTCTCAAAGGCTGCTGCTCTTCTGTTCTCTTTTTAACTACGAAAAAAGGTAGTAGGAGTTTTCCAAAGTTCAAGCTGGGTGAAAACCCGTCAAATAGACGACTTCACCCAGCCTGTACTTAGCAGCTATAAGCTCGTGGACAGAGCGAAATGATTTTCCGGCGCAGAACTTGCATCAGTTCTTCTGCGGAAAGTCCCCGATGTTCCGAGAGCCAGATTGGCTTGCCGATATGGAGCGTCACGCCTCCCCGCCAGCTGAATGCCATTTTCAGGAAGTTGAAGCTGTCGCCTGTTTTCTTGTTTCGTTTGCCGTAGCAGATATGCATGGGAACGAGCCCGACAGGCTCTTTGCCTTGCAATTGCTGCTCGGCGGACAGGGCAATATACGCTGCTCCGACTTTGAATTCGCCGAGTTTGCCGCTGTTATCGATTTTGCCTTCCGGAAAGATCATGAGCGGCTCGCCGGATACAAGCAAATCAACTGCCGGTTTGATAACGCTGGAGCCGTTTTTCCTGTCGACTGGAAAAACGCCTACGCCGGTCAAGAAAATTGCTTTCAGACCAAGCAATCCTTTCATCGACTCGTAGGCGCCCATGGTGCGAATAGGGCGCGTCATCGACGGATGCACTGCAATCGCGTCGAAGAGTGAACTGTGATTAGGGCAGAAAATCACGCGCCCGGGGGTGGACAGATTCTCTGCGCCGACAACATTGCATCGACCAAGCTGCAAGAAACGCCAGAATTGAAAGAGCTTTCGGCTTGGCCAGAGAAGCCATGGTTTCGGCTTCGGGATATAACCGCTGGTCAAAATCTGCTCAATGTAATTCTTGTAGCGTGTCCTGAGTCGGCCGAGAAATGATTGGCTGAGCCAGTTGCTTAGCACTTTGCTCATTCTTTTCTCGCTTTCTGCTAAACCGCAAACAGGAGCTGCAAGCCTCTGCCTGCAGCTCCTGTGTCGCGACCGGGCTCAAGCCTAGTCGTCCATATTGCGGTAGTAAGGATAGGACTCCTGGTTCTGCCAGCTGCGAGCCGGGTCGTCAGGATATGGTCGGCTGAATTGCGAGCGATCGATTGATTCGTTCGGCCGATCGTCGTAGTTGAACTGGCGCTGCGAAATGCTTTTGCCGTTCTTATCCAGAACTTCTTCGCTGTCGACGTAGCCGTACTTCAGCGTCCTGACTGTAACTGTGCCGTCCTGATTGTATGTTTCGATTTTGTCGACGCTGCCATAGCCGCTCAGCGTGATTTTGCGTGTCACGCTTTTGCCGTCGGCGCCTATCTCTTCAGCGGAAATCGCTGTCCAGTCCGAGTAGCCGTAGGGGCTGCTGTTGACACGATAAGTGACCCTCATGGTCAGATTGCCCTTTTCGTCGAAGCGGCAAAGTTCGATAATGCCGTCGCTCAGAGTGCGATAGCTGTAGCTGAGTTTGCCGTCGCGGTCGTACTGCTCGGTTTTGAGATGCTGTGCATCGGGACCGCTTTTGCGCTGCCAGAGCTTGCCGCTTTTGCGATAGAAGCTCTGTTCAATGCTGCCGTCCGGACGGGTGATTTCCGTGGAGAAAAGCCGCTTGCCGTCGTACCAGTAAGTGCTTTTTTGAATGCTGCCGTCTTTGTTTTGCTCGGCATTCCAGAGCAGCGTGCCGTCGCTTCGGGTTTCAAGACCGGCAACCACAGTTTTACCGTCGCGGGCGAAAACCTTGCGTTGCTTAATCTTGCCGTTCTTGTCGGTAACCGTGCTTTCCTGCACAGACCCGTCTTGCCGCCGGTAAATACTCAGGGTCTCACCGTTGCCGGACTTGGTGTGAGTTTCGATTTCCTGATTGAACTCGTTGAATACGTGACGACGCAGCACGTTATCAGGCAAGAGTTCGATGCTTTCCTTGCGCGTTTCCGCTTTGGTTTTGCTTTCAACGGTGTTGACGGTGTTGTTAGGAACGGACTGGCTTTTATCCTTGTTGTCCTCGCGGCAACCAGAAAGTAGGAAAATCGGCAAGGCGAGAAGCATGAGAGTGGCTGCTTGAGGCAGTCGCCCTGTTCTTGTTGATTTCATAGAGTGGGTCTCTGAAAAAGTTTGTCTTCAAGATGGATGAGTCACAACGGCATGCCCGACTAAAAGCAAAGCGAGATAACGATTTTGGATATGTTGCTTTGCGATTTTTGCCTGCTGCCCGACCCATCTACTGCATATGAAGTTAAAGAGAAACTAGTCTCTTTTATGGAGCTTTCTCAAGCCAAGCAGTTCTCTAGACTGAGAGCAAGAAACGGCATTGTCATGAGCCTGCTTACCCCCGAGCTTATTCAGCTCTGTTCTCTTGTCAGGTGAAGGGTTTCGTTTCAGCTGATTGATCTCGTTACCTTGTGTATAGCTCGCGAAGGTCCCGGAATGAGCTTGGCTGAAGTCGTTTGAGTCTGCGTTTTTCATTTCTCAAGTTCTTTTATTTTTTCGAGATATGCTTGCTCTTCTTTGGCTTTTCCTTGCTTCTTGCAACAGGTGGCAAGAGCTTTTAGAGTTGCCAGTTTTATGTCCTTTTTTTGAGCTGGACTGCGTTTTAGACAGGCAAGCATCTGGTTTTCATAATTTGAAAAAGTTTCAAGTCCATCAAAGAGAACGTTGCGCATGACTACATTGGAGAGTACAGCCAATTTATCGCGATCTGATAGAGAGTAATGAAGCGCTTTCTTGAAGTACTCATGGGCTTCTCTTATTTTGTTCAGAGTTTCCAGCATCTTGCACTTTCTGTAATACCAGCTGCCGAGATTGAGCAAGTTATTCTCCTGCTTGTGCTTTCTAGATAGTGAAATGCCTTGCTCTAAAGTTTTGAGCATATCTTCATACCTTCGTTGATAGAAGGACTCGTCGGCTTTGAGCCAGAGCCAAGAGAGCTCTTGTTCTATATTTGGTGGAATGGATGAACGCGCGTCTTTTAGTTGCTCACTCATGAGTTGTTTTGCTTTTTGATAGTCACCGCACTTAAAACAAAGCATGTAGTAGTCGTGCTTTACTAAATTGAAGTCTGCTTTTTTTAGTTTCCTGTTCAATAGTGATTGATACAGGCGATCGGCTTTCTGCTTATCTGAGCTGTCAAAGTAAAAGCGCATCAATAATATTGCCGGATCTAAATTGAATTGCGCATTGTCCAGCCAATCCAGCGATTCCAGAATTTGAATTGCTTCCTTCTTTCGGTCTTGCGATGGAATTGTGTTGACCAATAAGCAGCTGGACTGAATTTTCTGGTCTTTGTTAATGCAGCTGCGCAGGGCTTTTCTGACCATAGCTTCCGCTTTCGAAAATTCTTCGAGCCCTATTAAGCTACTTGCAGCCGCAGTGTAGCTTCTCCATTTTTGATCTTTCAGTGTTTGGTGCGATTCTTCCGGTGACTCTGACAATTTGTCGAGAATTGCAATTCCCTTTCTCACTTCTCCTCTGCCGATCTGGAGTTCAGCTAGGCGGTATAGCAAGTATCGCCTTTGAAGTGCAGTCCTCGGACCTTTTGATTCGTAGATCTCCAGCAGCGATTTAATCGGCGCAGTCGGGTCTTCTTTTGGATGGCAGAGCAAATACCAATACATTGTTTGGTCTATAGGCTCGGTGTTGTTACAAGCACTTAATTTTGCTCGCTCTAAGGTTTCAGTCAGCAATTCCTTCGAAAGTTCAGTATCTTCGGTCGTCATTATCAAATACATTAGGCGAGCGGACTGTTTAAGCTTTGATTCGATAAGATCGTCGATATCTGTTTTTCGCTGAGCTTGCGTGATTAGCTGGACTGGTCCTCCGTTTGCTCTCAGCCGTGATTCGACGTCCTCGGTCTGATCTATTCTTTGCTTGGCTTCCCTGATTAGCTGGCTTAAGATGGTTCTGTTCTTGCAGGTTGAGGCAAGTTCCGCCAATTTAAGAAGTTGGTTAAAATCAATATCCCTATTGGTCTGGCAGAGTTTAGTACATTTAGAAAGAAGTTCAGAGGCTTGTGATTTTTCTCCATGTTGAGCTAGGTAAGTTGCATAAGAGGAAAAGAGAAAGAATCTGCTTTGATTATCAATTTGGGGACTATTGCAAATGCTCATCGCTGTTTTGATGTATGGAATAGGATTGCCGTCTTTCATTTCGCAGTCGATCAGTTGAAGACAATTCGCAAACAATTCTTTGGGGTGATCGCTCTGAGTAAGAACATAATTTTCCAGATCTAAAAATTCGTGAATATCCATTGGTCCAAAGCCATGTTGAACCATAGATGCAACAAGCGGTTTCCTGAGATTCAGAATAGTTCTGAGATGATTTGGGCTTATTTTGCTTTTATTGGCCAGGCAGGGTTGGCAAAGTTTCTTGCAACTCTTCATTAGCTGGTCATTTATGCTTTCTGGGGGTAGTTTGCTCATTAACGTGAGACCTGTCCATGCCCAGAATGCAGCTTCGTTTTTGTCTCTAGTTGCATAGTAATGTGAAATGTACAGGCAAAATTTGATTGCTTCCGGGCGGTTCGCAGTTTCTAAGTTGTTGCAAGCTTTTTGAAGAAGAGCCCTGCTTTTGTCCAGGGCTGAAAGCATTGCCAGTCTGTCGAGAAAGAATAGGCATTTTTCTTTGAGCCTTAAGGCGCTCGTCTCGTTTTGGGTGCTGAGTGATGCGCATTTCTCTATGCCTGGAACTGTGAAGAGTGTTGCCGCCACCAGCGCAAGGAAGAGAATAGGAATTATGACGAACAAGTGCTTTGTTTTGCTTTTGAACGTTTTCTCGGAACTCGTAGTGTTTTTTTTGTACGTGATGCTCTCGTCGCCCTCACCGGAGATTACCAGCGTCAGGTCATTCATCAGTGTTTTCATGTCTGCGTAACGATTGCTGCAGTCTTTCTGCAGCGAATGGAGCACAACTGTATTAAGCGAATCTGGAATTTTGAGAGCTTTTATGTTTTTGAGCGGAACTATTTCTTCATTGATGTGCTTGTGCATGAATCCTATAGGGTTGTCCGCCCAGTGGGGCGGATTGCCGCATAGACTCTCATAGAGGATACAGCCGAATGAGTAAATGTCTGATTGATAAGAAACTTTTTGTCCGGCGCAGAGCTCCGGGCTCATGTATTTTATGGAACCCAGTAATGTCCCTGTTTGCGTGAGTTTCTGGATTTCTGTTGACGATGGTGCCATTATTTTTGCAAGTCCAAAGTCCAGAATTTTTACAAAATCCGGACTCGTTTCTTGTTGAATCATGATGTTGTTCGGGCTGAGATCGCGGTGGATAATACCGTGCTCGTGCGCATGATTTAGAGCTTCTGCCACCTGCATCATGATTTTGAGGCTGCGTTGCCACTCCAGCTTTTCGCAGTCTTGCAGCAATGAATGAAGGCTTTGCCCGTCAATGAATTCAAGGACCATAAAGGGAAATCGCTCTTGCCAGATGCCATAGCTGTAAATTTTAGCTATATGTTGGTTTGATAGAGTTGAGAGAGCCTGAGCTTCGCGTTGAAAGCGCTGCCTGAGATTTTCGTCGTCGAATAAGTGGAAATGCAAAAGCTTGATCGCGACAAAACGTTCTAGGTCGAGCTGCTTTGCTTTATAAACAGCACCCATCCCACCCATTCCGGCAAGGGAAAGGATCTGATATTTCGATTCGAATATTTTGCCGATTAAAGACTGGGGATCCAAGTGACGCCTTTGCCGATCTGTTCTGCCAGATTCTTACCCGTTTCAAGCTTATGCTAAATCGATAGGAGGGGTTGCTCGGGAATTAGGTGGCCACGGCAGTCACCGTGCGTATAGCTTGCGAAGCCAGGGAGAATTGCGAGCTCTTAAGTGGGGTTAAAAATGACTTTTAGATTTCCAGTTCCTTTGCTTTTTGAAGATATCTTTTCTCTTCAGCGGTTTTTCCTTGCTTCTGGCAGCATGTGGCCAGGGCTTTCAGGCTTGCCAGTTTTACGTCCTTTCTCTGTTCAGGACTGCGATTAAGACAGGCAAGTATAGCCTTTTCATAGTTGGCATAAGACTCCAAGCCGTCAAAAAGTTTTTTCTGCGTGACAGCGTTAATGAGAATTCCCAGCTTTTCACTCTCCGAGCCATTGGATTCAATGGATTTCTTGAAGTATTTATGAGCTTCTTTTATCTGACCAAATAATTCAAGTACTGCGCATTTTCTGTAATACCAGCTACCCAGGTTGGATCGGTATTTTTCTTTGTTCGTTTTTTCGCAGAGTGAAATTGCTTGATCAATGATTTTTAGACCATCTTTTGGTTTGTTATTGTAGCCGCACTCATCGGCTTTGAGCCAGAGCCAGCCGAGTTCTTGTTCTATGTCAGGTGAATTCGATGAACGTGCTTCCTGCAATTGCTCAGTCATGAGTTGATCGCTTGTTTTGTAGTCTCTTTTTGCAAAACAAAGCATGTAGTAGTCTCGCTTGACCAGATTGAAGTCAGCGCGCTTCAGTTTTTTGTTCAGTAGAGATTGATATAGTTTGTCGGCCTTTTCCTTGTCGGATTTACTGCTGTACAAGCGCATCAACAGTATCGCCGGGTCAAGATTGCGTTCTGCTTGATCCAGCCAATTTAACGATTCCAGAAGCTGAAGAGCTTCTTCGTATCGATGCTGCGGTGTAAGCGTATTTTCCAGCAAACAAGTGGATTGAATGACCTGGCTTTGATCACTGCAATTGCTGAGCGCCTTTCGAGCCATAGTTTCAGCTTTAGGAAAATCCTCGACTTTAAGCAAACTGCTTGCCGCTGCCGAATAGCTTTTCCACTTCTGTTGCTTTAGCAATTCACTGCTATCTTGCTTATTGTCTTTGATTTGTTCCAGTGCAGCCATTCCATTATTCAAGTCGGCTTTTTTGAAATACAGTTCAGCCAGACGACATTGCCAGAGTTCCTGGTTCTGTCTATTATTTTGACCTTTTGCTTCGTATAGAGCAAGCCGCGACGTGATCGTTTTTCGCGGGTCTTCTTCCGGATGACAAAGAAGATAAAGAAAGACTATTTTGTCGATAGCTTCGGCGTCGCCTTTATCGCTTAACTTGGCGCGTTCCAGCGTGTCATTCAACAAATCCCTCGAGAGCTCGGTTTCGTTGGTCGTCATCATCAAATTCATTAAAACGGAAGCTGTCCGCAGTTGAGAATCAAGGTCCCGGCTGGAATCAATATTGTCTTTAGCAGCGCTGATTAATTCTTTTAGCAAAAGCCTGTTATTACAGGCTGCAGCCAGTTCTGCCATTTTCAAAAGTTCGGTGATGCCGATTTGAGAAAAATCCGGGCAGAGCTTTATGCAATTCTCAAGCAATTCAGAGGCTTTTGATTCTTGCTGATGTTTGGCCAAATAAATTCCATAGGTGGAAAAAATATAGAGTTGTTTTGGAATTGCAATTGGAAAACTTTTGCATATTTGCAGACTGTTTTCAAAATACGGAACAGGATTGCCTTCGCTTGATTCGCATTCGGCAAGGTTCATACAATTGTCAAAGAATTCACTTGGACGATTGCTTTGGCGAAGAACATAATTCTCGAGCTCCAGAAACGGCCTGATTTCGGTCAGGTTAAAGCGATTTTCGAAGCCATTTCGAAGATTCAGGATGCTGCTTAGCTGAGAAGAAGTCGGTTTGGCTTTTGAGTTTAGACTGATTTTGCAAAGTTTCTGGCAGACCTTATTTAGTTGAGCATCGATTTTTTCTTCCGGCGATCTGGATAAGAGTTTCAGTCCGGTCCAGGCCCAAAAGACCGATTCCTCTTTGTTCTTGCTTGCATAATACTCGGCAATGTGGAGGCAAAATAGCGGTGCTTGCGAGCGGTTACGCATGAGCAGTGTTCTTAGTGATTGTTCAAAGAGATCTCTGCTTCTATCCTGGGCAGCAATAGCAGCTAATCGGTCCGTAAAAAAGAGAGATTTTTCGAAAAGTCTTAAGGCGTCTGATTCATTCTGGATTGCCAGGGTAGCGCAAAATTGAATGCCGGAGCTTGTAAAAAGCGAGCTTATTAGAAGGGTAAAAAGAGCGCCAGCCAAAACAAGAATCGCGAATTTGGAGCCCTTCACCTGCTTTGATGGTCTTTGCCGGTCTTGCTTGCAGCTGAGCTTTTCCTCACCGGCTCCAGAGAGCAGCAAATTTAGATCGCCTATCAGAGTTTTCATGTCTTTATAGCGATGAAGGCAATCTTTCTGAAGTGCTTTGTTTACTACTGCATTGAGCGAGTCTGGAATATTCAGACCTTTGATTTGTTTAAGCGAAAGAATTTCTTCATGGATGTGTTTATGCATCAGTCCCACTGGATTGTCCGCCCAGTGCGGTGGATTGCCGCTCAGACTTTCATAGAGAATGCAGCCGAATGAATAAATGTCTGATTGAAATGATACCTTTTGCCCCGAGCAGAGCTCCGGACTCATATATTTTATTGAACCAAGCAAAGTGCCGGTTTGTGTGAGCTTCTGAATCTCATTTGATGATGGTGCCATGATTTTTGCAAGGCCGAAATCGAGTATTTTGACAAAATCGGATGCCGGTTCTTGCTGGATCATGATGTTGTTTGGGCTGAGATCGCGGTGAATGATTCCATGCTCATGGGCATGATCCAAAGCTTCCGCCACTTGCAGCATTATTTTCAAAGAGCGTTGCCAATCGAGTTTTTCGCATTCTTGCAACAAAGATTGCAGGCTTCGGCCTTCTAAGAATTCCAGAACCATGTATGGATAGCGGTCGTGCCAGATGCCATAGCTGTAGATTCCGGCGATGTGCTGATTTGAAAGCTCCGAGAGAGCATGGGCTTCGCGTTGAAAGCGCTGTCTGAGCTTATCGTCGTCAAATAAGTGGAAGTGCATTAACTTGATAGCGACAAAGCGTTCGAGATCAAGCTGCCTGGCTTTGTACACGGCACCCATCCCACCCATTCCGGCAAGGGAAAGGATCTGATATTTAGATTCGAATGTTTTGCCGATTAGAGACTGTGGATCCAAGTGACGCCTTTGCCGATCTGCTTTGCCAGATTCTTACCCGTTTCAAGCTTATGCCAAATCGATAGGCCGAATTGATTTGCAACTCATGGTGCCGGGATCGACGTCCGGCTGTTTTGGGCAATACGATAAAGTATCGTAGAATCTCTCCGAAAAAGTAGTCACCCGGGAGCAGCTTGTCTGCTTGATCCGGGTGACTACCAGACTCAGGACTGAGCGTATTTGTTGCAGGCTTTGATCAAAGCGCTGCGGATGCCGGGCTCAGACATGGAGTGACCGGCGTCAGGGACGACGACGAACTCGGCTTCCGGGAAAGCCTGATGCAGGTGGTAAGCGCTCGTGATCGGGCAGACCATGTCATAGCGCCCCTGCACAATCGTGGTCGGAATGTGGCGGATGCGGTCGACATTGTCGAGCAGCTGCGAGTCGCTTTTCAGGAAGCAGCCGTTCACGAAGTAGTGGCATTCGATGCGGGCAAATGCCGTGGCGAACTTCGCATCGCCGTTGCGGGCGATCAGGCTCTTGTCGATGTGCAGCTTGGAAGAACAGCCTTCCCAGATGCTCCAGGCTTGCGCGGCGGCGGTGCGAACTTTCAGGTTGCGGCTGGTCAGGCGCTTGTAGTAAGCCTTGACCATGTCCTTGCGCTCGTCTCTGGGAATCTGCTCCAGATACTGCTGCCAGTAATCCGGGAAGATGGCGCTGGCGCCGAATTGATAGAGCCAGTCCAGTTCGCTCTTGCGTCCCAGGAAAATGCCGCGCAGGATGAGCTGCGTGACACGCTCGGGATGAGTTTCAGCGTAAGCCAGTGAAAGAGTGCTTCCCCAGGAACCGCCGAAAACAGCCCACTGTTCCACGCCGCAGTGCTTGCGCAGAGCTTCGATGTCGCGAACCAGGTGCCAGGTGGTGTTGAATTTCAGCGACGCAAAAGGCAGGCTCCTGCCGCAGCCCCGCTGGTCGAACATGATGATGCGGTAAAGCTGCGGGTCGAAGAGGCGACGGTAACTCGGCTGAGTGCCGCCACCAGGGCCGCCGTGCAGAACAACGATTGGCTTGCCTTTGGGATTTCCGGACTCTTCGAAATAGAGGCTGTGTCCGCCGCTGACATTGAGCATGCCGGTCCGGTAAGGCTCGATTTCAGGATAGTAATCAGCAGCCGACTCTGCAGAGTCGGGCAGGCTTGCGTTTGGAGAACTGTTTGAGTTCATATAAAACTCCTCATGAAAGAGCCGGAGAGGGAGATTTACTGTCTCCCTCTCCGGGCTCAGGTTTCGAGCTTTAGCTGAGACGCTTCAGCTTGCTCTTGGAGATCCCGAAGATGCGAATCAGGAAGCCCCACTTGTCGGCGATCTCTTCGATTGCCTTGGAGAGCGGCTTGCCCGACCCGTGTCCGGTGTTCTTCGAGATGCGGATCAGAACCGGTGCTTCGCCTTTGTGACAGGCTTGCAGCATCGCCGCAAACTTGAAGCTGTGCGCCGGGACCACACGGTCGTCGTGGTCGCCTGTGAGCACCAGCGTCGCCGGGTAAGCGGTGCCGGGCTTCAGGTTGTGGTAAGGAGAGTAAGCAAGCAGCGCCTTGAACTGCGCCGGGTCGCTGGAGCATCCGTAGTCGGAAATCCAGGCGTGACCGATCGTGAAGAGATGGAAGCGCAGCATGTCGAGCACGCCCACTTCCGGGATGGCGGCGCCGAAGAGTTCCGGCCGCTGAGTCATGCAGGCGCCCACCAGCAAGCCGCCGTTGGAACCGCCGCCGATTGCCAGACGCTTGCTTGAAGTGTATTTGCTGTCGATGAGCCACTCGGCAGCGGCGATGAAGTCATCGAAAACGTTCTGCTTCTTGAGCTTGGTGCCGGCTTCGTGCCATTCCTCGCCGTATTCGCCGCCGCCGCGGATGCAGGCTTCGACGAAGATGCAGCCCATGTCCATCCAGACGATGCGGCTGGCCGAGAATCCCGGACCGCCCGAAACGCTGAAGCCACCGTAGCCGTAGAGATAGCACGGGTTATTGCCGTTGCGCTTCAGACCCTTGCGGTAGCTGATGAACATGGGAACCTGCGTGCCGTCCTTGCTCGTGTAGAACACGCGCTTGGTCACGTATTTGCTCGGGTCCATGTCGATCTTGGGCTGGAAGTGCACGCTGCTTTGCCCGCTCTCGAGGTCGTACTTGAAAGTGGTGGGCGGCATCGTGTAGCTGCTGAAACTGTAGTAAGTGGCTTTGTCGTCGCGCTTGCCGCCGAAGCCGCCGGCCGAGCCGAGACCGGGCAGCTGGACATTGCCGAGGAATTTGCCGTTCTGGTCGTACTGACGGATCTCAGAGCAAACGTCCTTGAGATACTGCGCGAAAAAGCGCCCGCCAACGAAGCTGATATCCTCGAGCGTTTCGTCCGCTTGAGCAATCACTTCTTCCAGAGGCAGAGGCTCTCCGGTCCGGCACTTGCTCAGGTCGACTTTGACGACGCGCTTCTTGGGCGCGTTGTGGTCGGTGACGAGCCAGAAGACCGGACCTTCGTTGCAGAGCAGGTCCCAGCTGTTCTCGAAGTTGTCGACGAGTTTGACGAAGTCGCCGCCGGCCTTGCCCAGGTCGCGATACCAGAACTGGTTCTTGCGGGCGGTGCCGCTGGAAACGCTGATGATGAGATAGGCGCCGTCTTCGGTTTCACCGCCGCCGAAGCCCCATTCTTTGTGCTCGTCGTCTTTGACGATGAGCTGATCTTCGTCCTGGCTCGTGCCCAGTTTGTGGAAGTAGAGCTTCTGGAAGAAGTTGCTGCCTTTCATTTCGTCGCCGTCGGGCGGGGCGTCGAAGCGACCGTAGTAGAAGCCCTTGCCGTCCTGCGACCAGGAGGCGCCCGAGAATTTCACCCAGCGGATGATGTCAGGGAGGTCCTTGCCTGAGGCGATGTCGCGCACATGAATCTCGACCCAGTCGG
>JAIEPM010000324.1 GCA_019748395.1 Candidatus Obscuribacterales bacterium | reverse complement strand
CAAGAAGACAAAAACTGCTATTGAAATCCGGCAAAGCGCATTAAAATTCTGCCAGAATTACTGTCCGGGAGCGCGATTTGACGGTTTCAAGGATATAGTATGGATATTCTGGGTGAGGACGAGTCTAGCATTGTCCTGCCTTAATTAATAAAGACTCTGGAGTAAAGACATGTCCCCGGCGACAATCAACGAATCGAGCCTGTCTAAAACGGCGACGGACTCGTCATTTCTGCCCAATTTCAGAATGAGACGCATGAGAGCCACAGCACCGCTGAGAGCCATGGTCCGCGAAACTCATATTCGTCTTGAGAAACTGATTTACCCGCTTTTCATCATCGAAGGCTCAGGTTTGCAAAAACCGATTTCGTCGATGCCCAACATACATCAGCAGAGCATCGATGTGATGCTCAAAGAAGTAGAAGAAATCGCAGCCGCCGGCATCAAATCGGTAATTCTTTTTGGAATTCCACAAAATAAAGATACCCAGGCAACAGGAGCCTGGAGCAAAGACGGCATCGTTCAAAAGGCAATTAGAGAAATCAAAAAACATTTCCCGGAAATGGTCGTGGTTGCCGACACCTGTCTTTGTGAGTATATGAGCCACGGTCACTGCGGCATCGTTGAAAACGGCAAAATTCTGAACGACCCTTCTTTGAAGATTCTGGCAAATTCAGCTCTGGCTCAGGCAGAAGCCGGTGCCGACATCATCGCCCCCTCCGATATGATGGACGGGCGTATCGGCGCAATACGAGCCACTCTCAATGCCAACGGCTTTCAAGACACCCCGATTATGGCCTACAGCGCCAAGTTCGCCAGCGGTTTTTATGGTCCCTTCCGAGAAGCGGCGGAATCAGCCCCTCAATTCGGTGACCGCAGCAGCTATCAGATGGATCCCCCAAATATCCGTGAGGCGCTTCGCGAAATCGAGCTTGATATTGAGGAAGGAGCCGATATCGTCATGGTAAAGCCGGCTCTGCCTTATCTCGACGTAATTAGCCGCGCCCGGGAGATTAGCAACTTGCCGATTGCGGCATATAATGTTTCAGGAGAGTATTCAATGGTCAAAGCGGCCGCCGCTAACGGTTGGATTGACGAGAGAAGGGTTGTGCTAGAGAGCTTGACCGGCATTTTCCGCGCCGGCGCAGATATAGTAATCACTTACCACGCTAAAGATCTGGCCAAATGGCTGGCTTAGCGCGGTATTTTGCTTGAGGAAGTAAATAGATGAAAACCAGTACCGCATACCAAATCAGTTTTGCAAACGCTTTTGCCGATCTGTATCTCGATAAGGAGAACGGCGAAGTGGCGCTTGATTTGCGACGCCAGGAAATCACTATCTATCTCAATCAAACTCAGTATCAAGCACTGGTTCTCTTAGTGCAACAGAGTCTTGAAGACGAAGAATTTCTCGAGTATTTGAACTGGCAAAAAGATCCGCTTCAATGCGATGAGAATCGAATTTTTGAAATTTGCGGGCCGGATCACATGGTCTGCATGGCCTGCACACCAAGCTACGAAAGAGTAAAGCTCACCTATGAAATCGGCGTGGCTGTCGACCTCTCATTTGCCGACTACCAGGGACTTGCAAGCTTGCTGAAAGAAGCTCAGGCAGATCTTGAATGGCGACGCGAACTTCTGCGCTGGAATATGCAAGACCAGGGTCCTGATTTTGCAGCCGGAAACGACTGAGCCCAAAATAACTAAACGAAAGAAAAGAGCCGGGCATTTTGTCCCGGCTTTTTTTTGATTTACTTTGTCGCGATCATTACAGGCGACTCGTCACCCCAGTATTGCAGTTTGGGCCGGTATACGTCACGGAAGCCTATATCAGAGAGCATTTCTCTAAGTTCGCCCTCGGCAAAAACACAACCATCGTCGGTCAGCAAAAACATATTCAATGCAAAGAGCTGACTGAATGGTGCTGAAACACGCTCATCATCACTAATCATTTCAGCAATGACAATTCGACCGCCATGCTTGAGCGTGCGAAAACATTCTTTCAAAAGATCTATAGAGCGCATTTTGCCTTCACTGTGCAAAATATGACCAAGACAAACCACATCATATTTAGAGTCTTCAAAGCGACAGTCACTCCAGTTGCCTGAAATGTACGAGAAGCGCTCAGCGACTCCGTGACGCTCTGCAAAATCTTTAGCGACTTCCAGCACCGCCGGAAAATCAAGTGCATCAACTTCGACGTTCTTGTTTCTTTCGGCAAAAGGCAGGCTCCAGACTGCACTTCCGGCAGCCACGTCAAGAACACGAGCACCGGCAGGCAGCTCATCGACGCGCAGTTCGGAGGCTACTATATGTGCTGTTCCGTAATTCAAAGGAAAAATACTGGCGGCCAGCTTTGGAAAGAATTCCTCGGCTTTTGCTTCTTGATTTACATTGTTTATAGGTTTGCCGCTGCGAATACTATCGCCTATTTTTGTCCAGGCTTCCGATACGCGATTATCGGCAAGATAATCTCCCAGAAAAAGCGCCTGACCTGGAAGCAGATAAAGCCTCGAGACTTCACTCAAAGCATATCTGTCCCCATCTTTTTGAAGATAGTCTAGTGAAACGAGAGCATTCAAGAGCAATTGCATGCCTTCCCGACTAGCCGAAAGCTCGGACGAAAGCTGGGCGGCTGTTTTTGCTTGACCTGCCAGAGCCGCAAAAACACCAAGCTGCACGGCAGCACGAAGCGCTTCCAGAGCCCAGCGGGCATGCAAGAGTTGGGTAATTCTAAGGGGCGGCATCATCGCCCGGCTATCCTCAAGCATCAGACCTCCAAAATTTACTGCTTCATATTTTAGAACTCTCAGAGCGAGAAATATTCTAAAGAGATGCGAAAGCCTTTTTGCCTTCATACCGGAATAAATCAGGGAGAAAGCAGGCAATATCAAGTATTGAGAAAGCAAAGAAAGTCCAAATCCGGCTCTCTCATGGGCTATAATCTTCAATTACAGATCGTTGGGTACGGCGGAGACCTGCGAACCTGGTCAGGGGGGAAACCCAGCAGCCATAAGTTGGACCCTTCGGGTGTACTCAGCGGTCTGTACCTGTTTGCCAAGAGCGTTGTAGGACGTGAATCATGAAAAAAGGGTCCTCAGATAAGCCGGAATACGAGCAAAACACCCTACTGGGACAAATTCTCGTAGAGCTGGGCTACATCACTGTTTATCAGCTCGACGAAGCTTTGCAAATTCAAAAAGAAATGGACGCGAAAGGCGAACAAGAGCACCAGACTCTCGGAGCAATTCTCCTTGAGCTGGGTTATTGCGGACCAAATCAACTTATCCGGGCTATTCAAGTACAAGTTGAGTACCGCAAAGCTTCTGCTTCTAAGTCCTGAGAGATTTTGCCGAAATCCAGCCAAAGTCAAGAGCAAAAAAACTCAGATCTCGGGTCTAACCCAAGTTACAGAACTCTTCTAAGGTTATAAACTTCTATTAGCTTATGTCTTTCAGCCGGGGCATATTCTAAACAGAGGGATTTTTTTTGGGATTCGGAACCAAAATAAACTTTGCATTCATTGCCATCATACTGGTGATGGTAGCAACGCAGGCTGGTTTTGCATTTTTCATTGACTTTAATAAGAGTCGAAAAAAAGCCGAAGAAATCATTGACCCGGTATTGCGCGGCGCCAGTGCCGAAGTGATGAGCATTTATCGGAAAAACTTCGAGCTTGCCGTCATGATTGAAGCCGATCCGGAATTCAAAGAGGCTTTTCAAGCCAGAGACCGGGCAGGCGTGGCTCAAGCCATCAAGAAAAACTTCGACCGTGTCGGTTTTTCCGGTTATGCAACCATAATTCTTGAAAATGCCGGGCAAGTGTTTTACAGCAGCGATACGCCTTCCAAGTTCGGCTACTCGGCGCAAGCCTTCAACAAACCTCTGGTTCAAAGAGCCTTCAACTTTCGTGGTCCTGCCGGTCCGAACAACACTTTCCCCTTTGGACTCTGCGCCCTTTCCAATACGGACACCTGTACCCTATCCAGCCTTGTTCCGATAAGACAGCAAGACAAAGTTCCGGCAGTGCTGGCAGTCAGTACGCCATTTGGCGCCGAACTCTTGCAAGGCATGGAGCGCAAAATCAAACTCAGCAACGACAATTTAAAAGACTTCGACATGGCTTACTTTGTCATGCTCAACACCAGAGTCACTGCCTGTTCCAGTAATCTGGCAAATGCAAAGCCTGGTTATTTGGCCAGACTAAGCCACATTCAAAACGATCCTTTTAACGACAAGTCTTCCACGTCCGAGTCGGACGGACGCATGTGGCGCAATCTGCCAATCTGGGGCCCGGACAACAAGCACGCGCTCGGGCAAGTTATAGCTTGCAGTCCTGTACAAAGCGGCAGCTCGAACTTGTTTGCTCTAGCCGCACAAATAGGCATTTCAGCAGGCGCCGCTTTTTTGCTTTCCTGCCTTTTCACTGCCGGTTTATCAAGTCGCTTTAACGCCTCCATGCGCTTCTTGAAACAGCGAGCTAAAGATCTCGCCGCCAACAAGCAAGACTTGCCGTCGCTTGGTTCTCTAAGCGGCGACTGGTATGAATTGGCAGAAATGATGGACACAGCCATGACCAATCCACGAGCCGTGATCATCAACCTGAAACAAACGGTGGCTAAGCAAAGTGAAGAATTGAGCGAACGCCAGAGACAGGTGGACGCAATCAACAGCCAGCTTGAAGCGGTAAACAGACAGCTAACCGCACATAACAGACAGGCTCTGGAAGTAAGTACGCAAGTGCAGAGCGCAAACAAACAGGCAATTCAAATTCAACAGAAGCTGGAAGCAGTACTTCAATGTTCGACGGAAGGATTTTTGCTGCTTGATCCTTACGGCAGTGTTCTGGCCGCCAACCCGATTTTCTTGAACTGGACCGGAGTACCGGAGCGCGAAGTAACCGGCAAGTCCTGCTTTGATCTGGTCCGCAAACACGGGGAAAATCCAAACACTGCCAGCCTGATTTTTGCCAACCCCTCCAGCGGACCGGCAGATTTGATCAATCAGTTTTATCCTGAAGGTGTTATCTACAACCGCTACCAGAACAAACAGGTCGAAGTGATGATGCACTTGCAACCGGTTGTCGGAGACGACGGAAATATCAGCAGCTATATCATGGTGCTCAGAGATAAGTCTCTGCATGCCGAAGTAGCTAGATTGCGCAATGAAATCGTCACCATGCTTACTCAAGACATAAGGGCACCACTGGCCTCGGCGGAAACACGCTGGAAGAACATCATGAGCAACCAGATTCAGGGACTGAATCCGAACGTAGCTCAGCAGCTTCTGGAAATGCATGAAGTATACGAGCAAATGCTTGGAGTTGTGGACAGTTACTTGATGATGTACGGCGGCTTTGTGCCGCCGCAAGAACAAGCACCGAAAGAACAGGTTTCGGTAACAAGACTGATCGGCGAGTGCCTCGAGCAAGTTTCGCAAAAGGCTCGCGCCCAGCAGATTATGCTCGACTATAAGACTGTTACGGGACTTCCAAGCACGGCAATGAACAAAGAAATCGTGCAAGACATCATCGTCCAGCTTCTTGAGAAAATGATTTCCGTCACCGCTCCTGGTGGCAGAGTGCGCGCCGAAACCACTGTTAAGGGCAAAGAAATTCGCCTGATTATTTCAAGCTCCGGACCGGCTTTACAGCAAATTGAAATCGAAGAAATGTTTGTAGGCTTTATCGACGGACGTCACAGCGAAGACACTTACCAGATCCGCCTGAGCATGTATCTTGCACGCAATAATGCCGAACGTTTGGGCGGCAGAATCTGGGCGGAATCCGAGGCCGGACGCGGCACGGCAATATTTTTGACATTGCCGGTTTCTTAAGAACAGAGCTAGAGGCCGAAGAATCTATTTTCAGCTCAAGCAAGCGGGGCTGCTGTTTCTTCTTTTGAGCAGCAGTCCTCTTTTGCTTCGGCAACTTTGGCCGCAATTATTTTGGCTCGTGATTCAATAAGTTGTCTTTCTACAAGCCGATTCTGCACTTTCATGAATTGAGCAAAATACTGCAAAGTGTTCAAGAGTTCTGGACTTTCGGAACCAAAGAGATACTCTTTCATTTCCAGAGCCGTCTTGTAATGCTTTTCTGCTACTTGATACATGCGACGGGCGCTGTATAAGACAGCCAGATTGTGATGGTTGAGAGCGATGTCGGGGTGACGCTCACCGTGAATGTTGATACGAATGTCCAGGGCGCGCTTGTAAAGCGGTTCTGCCATGGTGTATTTACCCTGTTCATGATACATGGCAGCCAGGTTGTTCAAGCTCAGCGCCAAACGAGCATCTTCCTCACCGAACTTTTCAGCTTCTTCCAGTGCAGCCAGAAACTTAACTTCGGCCTCGGGAATTTTGCCTCTTTCGTAAGCGGCATTACCTTCTTCTACTAGTTTCTTCCAGCTCTCACTCACAACTGAGCTCCTCAAAGGCTAAAAACATAATTTTGATTGATGTTAAAGCATAAGGCCGGGCAGCGAAAAAAGATCCATTGCCCCGGGAAAATTCAACAATTCGCGTTATTATGAAGAGCCCTTAATTTAACCGGATCAGCATCGGGATTCCAGGGAAATCGAAGTTCAGCGTTTATGCAAACTCATCTTAATGCCATTTTTGGGTCTTAGGGTCGCAGCCGGTTGAAGCACAATATTTTGCTCAGGCTCTGTATCAAGATGATACTCACGCATTATGGCAGCAAGTAAAAGCACGGCTTCCAAAAGAGCGAAATTATTGCCGATACAAGTGCGCGGACCCCCACCGAAGGGGAAGTAAGCAAACTTAGGCAAGTTTTCATGGAACTCGGCAGTCCATCTATCAGGATCGAACTTTTGAGCGTTGGAAAACCATCGTTCATCCTGATTATTTACCCACTGACTGATCATGATGCTCACGCCTTTCGGTACATCATATTTGCCGATAAAACAATCTTCGACAGCTTCACGCGCAATTGCCCAAACCGGAGGTCTGAGCCGCATCGACTCGAAAATGACTTTGCGAGTGTAATTCAGGCGATGAAAATCATTGGCCTCTATAGGTCGGTCTTGAAGCACGGACTGCAGTTCATCAAGCAACTTTGCTTCAACTTCAGGATTCTTAGAAATCAAATGCAAAGTCCAGGTCAGAGTCAGCGCCGTAGTTTCATGACCTGCAAAAAAGAGCGTAAATACTTCGTCGCGAATTTGCTTGTCGCTCATTTGCGATCCATCTTCATCTCTGGCATCAATCAGCGAAGAAAGAAGATCGTGACGTCCTTCAGTTTTTCCCCGGCGCTCCTGAATCAACTTATATACAACTTTATTGCATTTTTCGATTGCATCATGCAAATGCACATTCGTTGGAAACGGCACCCACTGGGGCAGAAGCAAAATTATCAAATCTTCCAGCCGTTCGCCCAGATATTTCTGAGCATCAGCTAAAGCCTCTTCAAAAGCTACACCATGTTCTTTGACATCAGCATCAAAAAGAGTTTTGGAAGCGATAGCAAGCGTGAGCCTCATCATTTCGATTTGAATGTCGACAAGTTCTCCGTCTTGCCAGCCCTTCAACATTTCAGAGACTTCTTCGATCATCGTCGAGGCGTATTCTTCTAGTCTTTTAGGGCTGAATGAAGGAGCAGCCAACTTGCGCTGCCTTTTCCAGAACTCACCTTCGCTGCGCAAAAGACCTTCACCGAAAAACTCGGGATTGTTTTTTATTGCCACATCCTTGCTAAAACTCGAAGCTTTAGTAACCAGTACTTCGTGAATCAAGTCCGGGTTGCAAACCAGCACCATATTCAAATGGCCGATTCGAAGCTTTACAAAATCACCGTGCTGCTTGTGCCAGAGCAGTAAATATTTGAGCGGGTCCTTCTTCAGATCTTCAGCATTACCCAACAACCAATCACCGCGTGGACCTGGCGGCATTGTTGATCCCTGACTCACAAATTCACCCTCACGAGCATTTTGCATTGACTAAGAACAGTCGGGTGATCCTAGCAGTTCTCAGGCAGCTGCATATTAAATGGGCAGTTTTTTGCATTGCCCTCTATGTTCAAAATCCATTCAGAATTCATCCCTAATATGAGTTGCATAAGAGCTCCAAACGAAGCGGAGCATCAGGGAGGGATGGGAAATGTCGAATTTAACTAACTGTGCAAGCTATCCGGCAGTCAGAATCGATGCAGCAATGACTCTGGTGAAACTTCATCCAAGCTCTGAAGTTCAAAAAGGAATGGCTCTTGGAGCTGCCCACGCGCTGCCCCTGATTCTTTCCATGCTGACGGCGCGGCTTTCGCTTTCGGCACAGAGCATTGATTTGAGCAATCCAATCCTTCAAGCCTTCTGCACCCTGCAATTCTTAGCGCCGAGCGCTGTTCTTTCATTCTGCCCCGGATTAGCCAGGACCACCAAAGCCATGCTCTGGATAAGTCTCGTACTCGGTGGAATCAGCAATGGCTTGCTCCTCTCATTCCTGAACTAAGTCAAGACTTTTGCGGGCTTCAAAAGCTGTTTAGATTTGAAGCCTAAGATGTCCTATGTAAGGAAGCCGCGAATCCGGCGAATCACAGAAGATCGGGCAAAGCAGGGAAACTTGAGGAGAGCGAAGATGATGGCCATGAACAATCTGAAAGAGATCTGTAATACTCCTTCTGTCGGCAGAGCGCGGCTCGGCAAAAAAAGCAGCGTCGAAGTTAGAAAGAGCGGACTGCGAGAATTGATCTGCAGCGGTTCTAGACGTCCAATCGGCGATCTGCTCCTGCACGGCGCCCTGAGCGCGATTTCCAAAACAAAGCAGATTCTCCAGACTCCGCTATCAGGGAAGGAAGCGCATAGAATGTGCAAGAACTACGGACACAGCGTCGACCCGAATAGCTGGGGTCGCAACGGTCTGCCCAAATGCGAGGACTGCGGTGTGCTCATTCGCGAAGCTAATCAGCTGCGCCGCGCGAATTGCATCGGCGCCGAAGACCGGGAAATCTGGTCGGTCAAACGGTAACAGTTTTCATTTTCTCTCCTCCCCTTTATTAAGTTGCACTTCATATCAAGAATTGAAGTAAACCCGCAAAACCTGCTCCCTGCCCGCACCGATAACGCAGCTCCCGGACTCATCCCCTGAGAGCTGCGTCATTCGTTGTATTGATTTCCTGAGAGCCATAAGCTTTGATATCCTGAATTAGGTCCACTGTAGCGAATTGAGCAAATATGACATCGCATAGCGGCTCTTGCCAAAATCACAGTCATGAACATGCCGACGGGCATGAGCAGGCTTCGGCGCAGGCTAAGAGCGAAAAGCACAGTCATGGCTCACACGAACACGGCTCAGGTCACCATCACCACGCCAATGCTCGCAATCTGAGCCGCAAACGCCTTTTTGCCGTGCTGCTTTTATCGGGCTCTTTCACAATCGTAGAAGCCGCAGCAGGCTTCATGACGCACAGCCTGGCACTGATCGCCGACGCGGGGCACATGCTGGGAGATGTGGCAGCCCTGGCTCTGGCGTTCTTTGCAATCTGGCTTTCAAGCAGACCTGCCGGCCGAGCACAAACCTTCGGTTATCACAGAAGCGAGATTCTGGCGGCTCTTGCCAATTCGGTGCTTCTTGTTTTGATTTCAATATTCGTGCTTTTTGAAGCTATCCAGAGATTAGCTCATCCTCCGGAAATTCACAGTACGGAAGTGCTTGTGATCGCCGCAATCGGAATGTGCATCAATCTAGTTTCGATGCGACTTTTGAGCGATAGCGCCGATAACTCGTTGAACACAAAAGCAGCATACCTGGAAGTTGTCTCAGACATGCTTGCCTCAATTGGCGTAATTCTTGCAGCCGCGATTATGATGACCACAGGCTGGTATATCGCCGACCCGCTAATCAGCTGTATTCTGGCTTTCTTTATTCTCTGGCGCACCTGGGGATTGCTCAAAGAATCCATAGACATCCTCATGGAAAACGCGCCAGGCCATGTCGATCTTGAAGAACTGAGAACTTCCATACTCAAAGTCAAAGGTGTTGTGGCGGTTCACGACATGCATGTCTGGACCATAACTTCCGGCATGATCTCCATGTCCGGCCATGTCACAATCGAAAAAGACGCTGTACCGGAAACCGTGCTGGCTGATTTAAATAGCCTGCTTGAGCACGATTTTGAAATTGCCCACACGACAATTCAGATTGAAACAGAAACAGCAGCTTTGCGATGTAAAGACAGCTGCGCTATTTCCTGAGTCTCAAAAAACTCGGGACCCAGGCACAGAGCCGGCATCAGCTGAAAGCAACAATACGCCGCCATCATGCTCACTGCCCATAACCAGAACTTCCGATTTGAAACCGGCAATTGATTTAGGCGGAAAATTAACGACTGCCACAATCAGTCGCCCTATAAGTTCTTCACAGCTGTAGTATTTAGTAATTTGGGCAGAAGATTGCTTTTGCCCGAGTTCACCAAAGTCGAGCCAGAGTTTGTAAGCAGGCTTCTTCGCTCTTTCAAAGGCTTCGGCTTTGATAATTTTGCCGACTCTCATATCTACTTTCAGAAACTCGTCGAAGTTGATCTCGCTCATTAGCTACATCCTTCCTGCTTTGGTGCATAATAGTGGCGGAGCTTAAAATCGGCTCCAGCGAGGTTGCAATGGGTTACTTAATTGGCTTTGTGATCACAGGACTGGCAACAGTTCTCTGTTCTTTCGCAAACCGTTATCTTGACCATTCAAACCTCGTGATGATTTACCTGCTCGTCATAGTTTACATCGCCACACGCTTTGGCCGGGGTCCATCAATTTTTGCAGCCGTTCTAAGCGTTGCCGAATTTGATTATTTTTGCGTACAACCGCACTATTCGCTGGCTGTTTCAGACTGGCAATACATCATCACATTTTCAGTGATGCTCACAATCGCAATTTTAATCACGGCCCTCAGTTCCGAAGCTCAAAGACAGAATGAACTGGCACGCTTAAAAGAAGACCGCAGCGAAGCACTAAGAGCCCTGAGCGCCGATTTATCACTGACCCGCGGACGTGAAAAACTTGTGGAAGTTGCGCTCAAACATATTCGCCGCACTTTCGACGCTCTGGTCGGTATTTATTTGCCTGACGCAAGTGGTGGACTATGCGAATACACTGTTGAAGGCGAACTTATTAAGCTGGATCGGCAGGGTAATGAACTGGCCAGCTGGACCTTCCAGAACAAGCAGGCCACAGGGCTGGGCAGAGGACTCTACAGCAGCGCCACCTCAGCTTACCTGCCGCTCATAGCTTCAGAGGGTATTGTCGGAGTTCTGCAGGTTTCTCCTCGCAACAAAACACTTGTGCTTGCGGGCTCGGACGAATTCGAATTGCTTGAAACTTTCGCCAATCAAACCGCTCTTTGTATTGAAGTAGCGGCGCTTTCAGAGCAAACTCAGCTGGCGGCCATGCAAATTGAAAGAGAACAGTTGCGCAATGCTCTGCTAAGCTCTGTTTCTCACGATTTGCGCACGCCCCTTGCAACAATCACCGGAGCCAGCAGCAGTCTTGTCGAAGATAATGCCAGCTTAAACGAATCGCAAAAGCAAGAATTGGCGCAAGTGATTCTTGAAGAAGCGGAGCATCTGAATAACCTGGTAAGAAACCTTCTCGAAATGACTAAGCTTGAATCCGGTCCGTTAATCATAAACAAGACCTGGCACTCGATTGAAGAAATCATCGGCGCTTGCATGACTCGCATGGAGCGTTATTTAAAAGATCGGCATGTTCAGATCAAGCTTCCCAGAGACCTGCCCCTGCTGCCATTCGATGACATTCTCATGCAGCAGGTTTTATTGAATCTTCTGGAAAATGCGATTAAATACACGCCTGAAGGCTCAGACATAGAAATCGAAGCAAAACTCGAAGAAGACTCTGCCAAAGCGCAGTGGCTTTGCATCAGCATTTCAGATCGCGGTCCGGGACTGAAAAGCG
>JAIEPM010000515.1 GCA_019748395.1 Candidatus Obscuribacterales bacterium | reverse complement strand
AAGTCTCTGAGTCCGACACCGTAGATAATTAAGGACGGTTTCTTATGAGCTTCAAGGGCTCTGGAAAGAACCAGCTTCGTATCAGACACCATACAAGCCGCACCGGCAAAGTTGAACACGCGTTCGTCTTTGCCCGTTATTTCTTTCAAGCGCTCTGTGAAATAACCGGCCTTGGGATATGACTGCAACAAATTGAGTTGCAGCCCGCGAATTTTTGCGCCTAATGCCAGATCGAAAAATGGTGGGCGTTCTGTATAGAAGAACGCGCACATAGGCAATGACGAGCCGATGATCATTATGTCCGGATTGGCGCTTTGCTTCAGCTCATCCATTTTGAAGCGCAGTGCCGCTTTTGAGAGCTCTAAATTCGGTTGGGAGGTATGAGGCACATTCTGTAAAGGACGCATGAAGCCCCAAAGTAGGTCGGCTACAACAAAAAAGAGCAATATCCAGAGACTCGTACTTGCCAGCAAGTAGGTCCCCGCCTGAGTCGTAGTTAAGGATTTCGCTTTCTGAAGCTGCATTTCGGGGATCATATCAAGTTTTCAGGAGCTCGACCTGTCTAATTGTTTAGCTTTACAAAACCTTGATGCTCCAAGGGATTCCGGCACTAGTTTGGTTTGGATGCCCTTTTACGGCAATGAGGCTGGAAACCGCCAGCTGCAGATTCATTTGGTCGATTTTGCCAGCTAAATGTCATCTACAAAGATTAGTCTTCGGTCAGGTCCAGGGGGTTGAGTGGCATGGAAAAAGACACCGAGAGCGACTTTGAGTTCATCTGGCTTGATGATGAATCAGGTGAAGCGGTTAAGCTGACTAAGCAGGACCAGTTCAAATTCAGAGGTCCAAATGCTCAATGGTCCAAGGCTGTTGATCTTGCTGCAGACGAAGCCTTAGCGAGTGGGTTGCCTAAGAACGAAGTTGATGCGATAAAACGGGCTTTCATAGATCTAGACCATCCCTGGCCAAGCCGCCGAAAAGAATCTGAGAAGTTTTTGCAGGAAAAACTAGCAAGTCACGGCACTGCTATGCAACCGTTTTTGCTGATTGGGCGCCTGTCTGAAAGTACCAATGTAAGTGATTCTTGTAATAGACTTCTAGCAAAGGGTTCTTCTTTAGATGCAGGCGATCTGGTTTTTCACCTGCCAAAACCAAAGCCAAAACAGGCAAATCCATTTGATGAATATCTTCGGCAAGCAGAAGGTAAGAAGTCTCAACCGAATGAACTCTGGGCGTTGCCGAAGTGGAAGCAAAACGAAAAAATTGCTGAGAAGGCGCAGCAACTTATTGCAGAGTTTTCCAAAGGCGTTTCTGGTGCTCCTCTGGTATCAGCGGAGCAGGTTCTGTTTGTAATAAAAAAAACGAATACAGATAAAACCAAGGTCGGCCCATTCAAACCGGGGTCAGAAACAAGCGATGACTTGATAAGGGTTTTTGATCCAAAGCTGGCTTCAAAAGAACTTGCCGACTTGATGTTGAAGGCTCCGGAAATAGTGCTTAAGGAGCTGGAAAAAATGCCTGCGGCTCTTAAAGCCCAGCTCATTACGCTTTTGAAAGAGGAATTGAGCGCCAATTTGAGAGGTGCATGGTCACCGGAGCGGATGAAGGTAGAGGTCTACAAATCGCCGAATGCATTTCAGCTTCTCAAAGAGCAAAAAGATATGGAACGTCTGCAGAGAAATCCCTTTCAGATGCCGATGGAGTTCCGCTTCTTTGGAAAGCCGACAGGTGAGTATGCAAAAGGTTTTGCCTTTGAACAGCAAAGTAAATTTGAGTCAACCTTAGCTGCGATGGAGAAGCTAGCTCCTTATTGGACAAAAGAAGATGCGAGCAAGCTTTTAAACGCGATGGCTAACGGAAGCCCGCAAGATGCTCTAGCGATTAGCAAGATGATTCAAAAAAATGCGCAATTACTGTCGCAAGATTTAAAGGATGCTATGCCGCGCTTGCTTACAGGGATCATTGAAAAGTCCCCGAGGCCTGGCCAGGATAATGGCATAGCTAAGCTAGAGGCGATAAAGATGCTCGCTAGCTTTCCAAAGCTTAATGCAGAGGATATGAAAGTTCTAGCAACTGTTGCTGGATTGACTGGTTATGATGCTCAGAAGAAGCTTTTGTCCTCGGTATCAAACAAGGAAGAGCTAGTAGCTTTTGCATCTAGGGCTTTTTTCAAGGGGGTCTGTGATCAGGTTCCGGTAGGAAAAGAGCTTCAGGGATTGGCGTTGGAAATAAGCAAATTTCAGTATTGCAGTCCCAACGCTAAGAATTGTGAAACTGTGGAAGGGGCTTCAGCTTTCGCTTCTATGAGTAAGGAGGCTGAATCAGTCCTTAAGCATGCTTGGGGAGATAAGAAACTAGCCGATTACAACAAGAGTTGTAATCAAATGTTCCAGGACCTGGCTATTGATCAGAGCAAATCAAAAGAGTTGCGTGATTATGCTTCTTCCCAGGTCCATTCGAAAGAGGGGCAATACGAGTTGCCGGTCTGGGCCGTACTCAACAAACTGCAAAATACTACGCTTGCTCCCAGTCCTGAATTGATTGCGATTGCAGAAAAATATAAAGGTATTACGCGTACAAGCAGTGATCACCCTCTCTATTGCGCAATTGCCACAGACCTTAGCCTTCCTAAAGAAGTGCGAGATAATGCAGCTAAGCGCGTTTATGAATCTAAAGAGCCTTTACCGGCCTGGGCTATCCTGGATAAAACTATTAACGGTCATGGAGCTATTGGAAAGGCTCCCTCTCCTGAGCTGTTGAAAGCACTCGAGAAAATCGAAAAGGAATATCCCGGCGAGTCTGTTCGTGAAGTATTGGCTCGTGCTACTGCAAATCGCGATTTCATTAACAGTCTGCCTGGCTCGGTGCGTGCCAAGCTTATGGGTTGGGACAAGCTATCCGACGATGAAAAAAGAGCTATGAATTGGTTTAGTGCACCGGATGAACCGATGCGCACTCAGATGGGTTGGGACAAGCTAACTGAGATGCAGCGTGAAAATTTGAGATGGCAAAATGTCAAAATCTCTGAGCAACAACTGACCGGTTTGCTCTATTCAGGTGTTTTGAAAGACAATTTGAATCCGGCTTCAGTGTTGCTGAAAAATTTGGATGCGAATTCTCCTGAACTTAAAGCGGCAGTGCAGCAAGTAAAGGAACTTAACTCCGTGGATTTAGGAAAGGCGAAGCATTTAGCCTACGAAGCCGCGCGAATGCAGTACCTGGGTTCGTCCGCGAAAAACGCGAGAAGTAATTATGATGCTCTTAATGCAAAGATTAAAGACGCCAAGACTCCTGATGAACTGAAAAAGGTAATGAAGGATAGTCTTGGATTGTTTGGTTTCGGTGTTGCTAAGTCGTCGCGTGATAGTTGTTACGCTAAGCTTAAAGAGGCTTATGCCATTATTGCAAATTTGAACACACAGGAAGCTTCGACCGGACCGGCCGTGGAACTCGCTCTGGCTGCGAAGGGCTATCGTGAGCTGGTTAATAACGGGGATCTGCATGGTGCCGGAGTGCATCTGTACCAGCAGCTCGGCAAATACGGACCGGCGCTGCAGTTTTTAGCGCCGGACTTGTGGAAGTCTTTGTACAAAGGTAGTAATGACCTTCCTGCTGGCGCATCGATTGCCCGCCACAATCTTGGTACTTCAACTCAGACAGAACATTTGCCTGTTTACCAGAACGGTGCGGAGGGATTTGAGCAGGCTCTTGGTTTGCAGCCTCTCTCCGAGTCGAAGACTCTGGGTTTGCTCAACTTGAAGCGCCATTGCAGTGATTATGAGGCCTTGAAGAACCTCAGTATTGCTCGTATCGACGCCGACCCGACGCTTATAAAGTTTGGAGATAAGATCCGAAAGTTTGACAGTCGGATCAAGGAAATTCAGAAGGATGTTGAAGCCTTGCAGGAACGCAAGGACTACGTGGATGACAAATTTATTGAGCGTCTGAAAACAAAAATGCAGCAACTGCGTGAAGAACTGAAAGTCGGCCCGGAAGAACTTGCCGAGCTGAAAAAACGCATTGATGCAATGGATAAAGTATTCAAGCAAACTGGTTCGCCAGCCGAGCTGAAAGAACGTCTTGATTCGTTCAAGATGATCTATAACCTTTTCAGAGGCTCTAATCCTGCTTATCCAGACCAGAAAGCAGATTCGGCTAAGAACATTGAAGATTTCGTGTCTTCGGTAGAAAAAGGAATTGCTGAAGGAAAATTGCGTGGACCAAGCACCTGGGCCTGGTTCAAGGAAAATATAGTACCCATTACTGTTGCTGTAGCAGCGGTGGCGCTGACGGTGGCAACTTTCGGCAGTGGTGCGCCGCTTGCTGTTGGATTATTGATCGCGACTGCTGGAGTTGCCGGTGCGGAAGCTGGTAATTATCTGATGTACAAGATTAATCAGAATGGCTACAGCGGCTGGGGTGACCCTAACTCGCGTGGACCGGCTGTAACACAATGGTTGAATGCACACGGAAAAGACAGTTTGTTTGATTCTGGAGTTTTCCTTGAATGTCTGCCCGACCTTGGACCGCATTATGCAAAAGAAGTAGCTCTTGCTTATGGAGCATTCCTGGCGGGTTGGGGCGTTACCGGCGTTATGTTGAAATCGGTAATGAGTGCTTTACCTCCCACTCAAGCCACAAAAATTGCATTGGCTGCGGCTCAAACAAACCAGCTCGGCAAAATTCCCGGCAATGTCGGAACTTTTATGAAAGCTTGGGCCGGTAGAGTCGGAAAAGAATTTGTGTATAACATACCTGCAACAGCTCTTCAGGTTGGAGCTGAAGAAGGCATTAAGGATTTCGTAGGCAAAGAGCAAATGCAGAAAGCCGGCGAAGCCGGAGAGCGTGGTCTTCAGTATGGGGTTGCTATCGGTATGGCGTTGCTTCAAGGAGGCAGAGCCAGAATAAGACTTCTCGAGAACGCCAAAGTTAAGCCGGGAAATCCGGGAGAGCCGCTTTCCGTCGAGTTTAAGTTGGCTGAGGGAGTCAAACCGGAACAGTTTACTAAATTCATGGAGACACAAGGCTTTGAAGTGAAACTTGCTAAGAATGGTACAAGTTGGGAACTTCGCCCAATCGGTGCCGGCCCGGAAGTCCCGCCAGTTATCATGGAGCCGTCAAAGGAAGCTGGACCGGAATCTGTAAAACCTGCAAGCAAGCCAGAGCCTAAGTTGGAAGCTCCGAAGCCTGAAGCGAAGGTAGAGGCTCCAAAGCCGGAGCCGAAGCCGGAGCCGAAGCCGGAGCCGAAGCCGGAGCCAAAGCCGGAGCCGAAGCCGGAGCCGAAGCCGGAGCCAAAGCCGGAGGCAAAGCCGGAACAAAAACCAGAACAAAAGACCGATGAATCCGATCTACATAACAAAAAATCTGATGAGCTCGAAGTCGTAAAGAAGCAACGTGAGGAACTAGCTAAACTAGAGTCGGATTTGGCTAAGGCGGAAAAAGAGTGGGCTGGCGCTCGCAAGCAGCTTCTGGAAAAACCGGAAGTGCAAGCGAAAATTGCAGAATACAAACAGATAAAAGACCTTTTGAAAAAGCTTGAGGGCGAAGGAATAAATATTTATGAAGTGGAGACTAAGGACCTTCCGCGAATAAAGCAAGAGTTGGTAAATCTTAAAACTGACGCTGCTAAAAAACTGCTCGAGTCAATTGAAAATGCCGAGAAAAAGGGTGAAAAGGCTGTCGGGAAAATGGTGCCTTCGGAATTTAAGAAGATTTTTGATCTTGTTGAGGAGTCGAAAGCATCAAATGGTCCAGCTCCAAATCTGGTGAATTTTGTAAAAGGGCTTGCGCAGCCCGAGTTGAAGCTTCTGAAGGAGAGTTTTCTTAACGCTGAGACAGAGCACAAAAAGAAATGTACTGATTTCAAGAAAGCAGAAGAGTTTTTGAACAAGTTATTGCTCGAATCAGAGCAGGCTCTGGGTAAGAATCCGCGTGGAAAAATCGAACAATTGCGTGCTATTTGCGACGAGCCCAGGACTGGGACAATTGAACGTATTTTGGAAACGCTTGGTGTCAAATATGAAGCTGGAAAGGCCTACATGAAACTTTTCGAGTTTTATAATTCCAAAATGAAGACTGGAATTAAAGGCGAGCTCGATTTCCTCTCGCCGCTGATGGAAAAGGAATGGTCCGCTCGTGCCACTATGCCGACTGAGTTGCCGCCCTTGGGTCCTACAAGTAAGAAAGTAGAAGAAGTTCGTCGACCTGAATTCTTGAAAGAGCAAAAGCTAAGTGATCCAACATTGAATAATGAGTTCAACGATGTAGGTAAAGGCAAGAATTTTTATGCTCATGTGGAAGATACAGGAGCCGGTAATCTTTTGATTAGGAGGTTCGACGTCAGCAATACTGACCGCAACATAAAAGGATACATTGATGTTGTGAAGAAGGGAGCAAGTAAATCCGATGTTCCAAACCCTGGAATTCACTTCATGTTTGAGCGCGGAACCCCCGTTAAACCTTTTGATGTTAAATTCAAAGATAAGCTGAAAACTCCGGATGGAAAAGATTTGCTTATTGATCATGTTCCGATGAGCGATGAGGGAATAAGGTCCGTTTTTAACGGATCCTATGATGCAAATCCTTTCATGAATGGGAAAAAAGTTATCGAAGACAATGCTGTAATTAAGCAGCAAATCTGCGATTTCTACGGAGTTGATTCTAAATTGCCATCAGAAATATTGATCCAAAAGCTTTTCGAAGCTCGCAATCAGCGTCTGAATGCAATGGGATTTGGCGATTGGGGCACGTTTAAAGCATGGTTGGAAAAACATCAATTTGAGAAGAACTAGGATTCCAATGAAAGAAACAAGGAAGTATAATTTGCTCATGTGGTCAGGTCTGAGACTAAATTCGCGATGGCAGAATTGCTTTAAGGAGCCGGTTGAAGAAACCGGTATCTATGAAGTTCTCTTCAATTACGAGTCGAGTCTTGAATTCACCGACTATGACAGTTACGTACTTGAAGCCCATGAGCAGGCAAGTATCAGTCTCTTATGCTGGGAATCAACCTTAAGCAAGTTGAAAATTTTAAGTTCGCCCTGGGCTCCTGATTACGAAAAGATTGAACTAAACAGGCTGGTCGAACTAGTTTACAGTGTGCCGGATCCTAGCCTGTTTCAGAGAATCGTCATTCTGGACTACCCTCATCCGGATCAGGCTTGGCTAGACCGAGAAAGCCCTGGGCTTGTTCTAGAAAAAGAGCTGAGAGATGCCTGCGAAGTTATTCTCTATAGACCAAAGCAAGATATGCCAACTGCCGAAGGGCTCGTATTCAGCTGCTTTGCAAGGTTGCTGAAAGAAGCCAGTCCACAAGAATCGGCTCTTTTTGACAAGATCTGTGAAGCTAAAACATTGACTTTTTTCAGCCGTACCGGCGGCGGTGAATGGACTAGCGCTCAGATATGGGTTGACTTGCTAAATTTGATGCTGCGGCAAAGCAAGATCGAATCTGAAATGACGGCTCATTTTGATGCAGTGGCGGCCGTAGTCGTGGCGTCTGCATTGAGAAGGCGTATGAGAGATTTGCCCGCTGCACTCTGTTCGGATGCGCAGCAGAAGTATCTAGATTTACTCAATTACGTAAATGACGAATTGGTTGATCTGGCTCTGAGTAGGATGGAAGAGTCTGGTGACTGTGCCCCGGAATTATGTGCTGAATTCCGCACCTTTGTGAAGTCGGCATATCCAGGCTGCGGAGTCAATTAGTTAGAGCTTCTAAGTCTTGTAAGTTCAAAGAGAATTGCAGGGTTACTTTGCGCTTTTCTCAGAGCTTTCTCGAGAAGCTCCAGGTTAATGAATTCGATCAGTTCGAGATGATATTTGTGGGATGTACTAAGCTTGCTGCTAGGATCATTTTGAATGGCTTTTCTTAGTGCATTCGCGAAAACAACGGAATGTGCCGGATTGATATATGCAGTCATTTTTGCAAGTTCCGGTGGCTCCGTAAGTAGAATTTCGCCCAGGTGAGCCCATTTTTCATCTGAGCTGCTCAAGTCCCTTTTATCGCTGTCGGGTAATTTGATTCTTTCTATTCGTTCGATAGCATCAAACAATGCGCTTTCCTGCGGGGATTTTTCTTTGAGTGAATGCGAAAATTCATGATTTGCCGTTTTGCTTGTGTCGGAAACTGAATCTGGTTGGTAGAGTCTAAGCTCCTGATTTTTAATACTTCCATGAATTTTTAGATTGGGAGATTTGCTATCAAATCTATTCCAAGCTTCCATGTGGTGTGGGGTGTCAATCACCGTAATTGATTTGATTAAACCAGGGGCTGGGATTGTTAAAGCTACCTGACCCAGTTCTTTCAAGGTCAGGCGACTGTACTCGGCGGGCCAGGGTGATACCGTGATCATTAGATTTTGAGGTTCCATGAGCCATGCTTTCATTGTCTCTGGAACCAGTTCGGCTCGGTCGCGAAAGTACTCCTCTAGGTTGGAGAATGTAGTATCACTTCCGTTGTCTCTCCAGATTTCGACTCGTTGATCACCAAGAGGCGTAAACTTTACTGTTGCCTTATTCAATGGGGAAGTTTCCGGACTTTCTATCTTTTCCGGAGTAGAAGTCTTTTCCTGATTCTTGATGCTGTCGACGGGTTTTGCTTGGTCTCGTGCCTCGGATTTTGCTGAAGTCTCAATACTGCGTTCGGCAGGTTTTATAGGCGATCTTGTCAGTGCGCTGAGAGTGACGTTGAAAATTCCACCTGAAAGTAACTGTTCAGTTTTAAAAATTGATTCTTGCTGCTGAGGATTGAGCAGCAGCGAAGGAATCTCGTGAGAAACGGCACCGGCAATACCAAGCACGAATTGTCCTGAATAATACTTCAAGGCCGACTTGTTGCGAAGCAGCATATTGCCGACTTCGAAAGTTCCCAGCATGGCAAATCCACCTGCGGCGTTTGATAGCCTGCTTTCTCCTTTCTTGGGATCTTTCAAAGCTTCATAAAGACTGCCTGAAGCCAGTAACGCGTAAGAATCTCTAGCTGTAAAACCGAGAGCTTTTGAGCCCGATACAAACAGCCTTTTGGTTGTTGCAAATACCAGGGCCGACGATATTCCGCTGCTGAGTCCTTGCAAGAACCATTCTGAGCTGAGGAATGGTTTGGCTATTTGTGAAATCGGATTAGGGCTCCACTTTTGCTTGTTTCCGATGCCAAATTCTGCCGGCAGGTTTGTGATCGTGTTTATCGCCTGAAGCGGCTCTACGACAAGAGTGTTTATGGTTGGAGCAAGTATTGCGTTTTTTAACGACAATGCATCATTTTTTGAACTGAGCAGGGCCGAGTGACTGAGTTGAAGTCTCTCGGCCGGAATTTCTTGTTTTTTAGCCGCTTTAGTCGCAAGTTCTGAGTCGATGTTGTCCAACTTGCCTAGCCTCCACCGCACGCATGGCTAAGACTAAATGTTCAAAATGACATTTAGATGACATTTTGGCTGTGCTCGACTTAGAACTGGAAGTAAATGAACGGAGCGCTTGTGTCCGGCAGGAATGTAATAATGGCAATCAGCATTGCCGTGCAGAATGCCGCTTTTAGGGGAGCTGGTGCTTTCTTGAACCAGCCTTTTTCGGAAGCTGCGCTGACCGGTAGGTTCGCGATTAACAGGGTTATGACCATCATCATAACAACCGGAACGAGTACCGGTAGTTCCGGTTTTAGAACTAGGAAGCTGTGGTTCTCGGCTTTGGTCATGATTGGGCTGAAAAACAGCATTCGTTTTGCAACCATGAAGGCTTGAGACACATCCTGGATTCTAAAGAATACCCAGCCGATGCAAGCCGCATGAAAAGTGAGGATGATTGAGAGCAATGTCCCGATTTTTGAATCGACAAACGCTTTCAATTGTTCTCGCGAAGCTTTGAAAGCTTGAAATTCACGATGCACAATCAAAGCGATTCCGTGGAACATTCCCCAGACCACGAAGCTCCAGGATGCGCCGTGCCAGAGACCGCCGATTGCCATGGTCAAAAAGAGGTTGCGGTGAGTCATCCAACGTCCGCCTCTTGAACCGCCCAGCGGAATGAAAAGATAGTCTCTCAGCCATGTGGATAATGAAATGTGCCAGCGGTGCCAGAAGTCGGACACATTTCTGGCGAAGTACGGCATATTGAAGTTAATCGGAATATGGTAGCCAAAGAGCATCGCCGAGCCGCGACCGATATCGGTGTAACCGGAAAAGTCGAAGTAAATCTGGAAAGCAAAGGCGTACATAAACAGCCATAGCTCAGGCGCACCGTAAACACGAGGGTCTTTCAAGCCCATATCAACAAAAGTTGCGAGATTATCCGCAAGCAAAAGCTTTTTGGCCATGCCCAGAATAATGAGTGGAACTCCTTCATCGAAGTGGCTCAGTTTCAGATGAGTGTCTGCCAGCATTTGCTTTTCAAAGTCTTTGTAGCGTTTGATCGGTCCTGCAATCTGCGTCGGGAAGAAGGACGCAAAGAGTGCAAATAGAACGAAAGATTTGATCGGGCTATTGCCGCGATAAATTTCAAAAAGATAGTGAATGAACTCAAAGGCAAAGAATGAAATGCCGAGCGGCAATATGATGTCGGCATGCCAGGCTGGAGCGTGATGTGTGAAAAGACCGACACCCTGTGCGGCTGTGTTCAGGAGCAGGTTTGTGTATTTGAAAAATCCCAGACATAGCAGGTTGGCAATGATGCCGCCGGTGAATACTGCTTTCTTTTTGGCGGGCTCGACTTTATAAAGCCAGGCACCCCAGAAATAATTGAAAACCGTCATGCCGAGGATAAGCACGATAAATGCCGGAATCCAGCTCATGTAGAAGTAGTAACTTGCCAGCAGTAAAAGCGGTAAGCGCAGATTTCGCGGGCAGATCCAGTAAAGTCCTACGATTAAGGGCAGGAAAAGAATGTATTGAAGGCTGGTGAAAAGCATCGTGCTTAGCTCTGGCTCCGGTTTTTCAGGTTGCCAATAATATCATGCTCGATAATGTCAAGGTGTTGGATTCTCTTTATTTAGACAGCCTTCCGTAACCTTGCTCATTTCGAATTGTTATTCTCAAGAGCCCTGAGCGCAAGGCTTTCAGCAGTTTGCTCAAAGAGCTTTCTAACTAAAAAACTTTAATGGAATGGTTCTTAAATTGAGGCTTCTGCAGAGCCTCAAGTCCAAGTTTTAGATCGTTCAGTCTGCATTTTCCTTTGAGCGAACGAAACTCCAAACGAAGTTCCGCTTCGCCTGTTTCAAGTCCAGGGGTCGGTAAACTTGTTTCAAAAGTGAATTTCTTTGTTTCGTTGTTCACTTTGAAAACAATCGGTGTTCCGGGGATGACGCTGGCGATGAAGCGATTCTTTTGATCTATTACTCCTGCAAAAGAAAACTCTGCGTCTTCTGCCGAACTTGCGTTTCCATTCACTTTGATGCGCAGGTGGCTGCCTTTCAGTATTTCCGGTGCTAATTTGAAGCTGGCCGATTTAGTGTTGCTGTCTTTGCTTGCGTTAAGATCCAGTTGTGATCCTGTTTGGCCGTTAAACTCTATGCGCAGGTCCGTTTTTGAGTCTTCTTCAAAATTTGATTTGGAACTCTTATTTTGATTGTGCTCAAAGCCGAGAACTAGAAAAAGCCGGTAGTCGCCAGATTGAACCCCTGCCGAATTCGATAAGTCTCTGCCTCTGTCTAAGGGACCATCATTGAAGTAAGACTTGCTTTCTGCCGGGCGCGAATAAGTGCTTTGAATAATCCTTGAATCAAAGCCTTCTTCTGAGTCGTTGAAGAATTTTCCCGGGCTTACCTCGTCGGCAGAAGGCAGCATGGCTAATTTGCCGTTGCTTTTTCGTAAATAATCACCATA
>JAIEPM010000238.1 GCA_019748395.1 Candidatus Obscuribacterales bacterium | reverse complement strand
CAGATGGCAGGAAAAGTGCCGGGTTACAGAGTCGGCGGCAAAACCGGAACAGCTCAAAAAGTTACTGCCAACGGCCGCGGTTATATAGCCGGAGCAACAATCGCCTCCTTCGTCGGTTTCCTGCCGGCCGATAATCCGCAGCTAGTTTGCATTGTTGTTGTCGACAGCCCGCAAACAGACGGACGCTGGGGCAATACAATAGCCGGCCCGGTATTCAATGCGATCTGCATGGAAGCCGCACGCTATCTGGGCATTCCTCCGGTAGAAAGAGTAGAGTTGAACAGCAAGAAGAGCGGCGAAACAAACTTCGTTCCTCCGTCCATAAAATATGCAGCCGAAATCCAAGCCAAGGTCTCAAGTGGTGACAAACGATAAGAAGGCAGCTCAGGCCAGCCTGGGCAGAACCTTCGGAATTGTCGCCATCCTGACGGTTTTATCCAAAGTTATCGGTCTGGCTCGCGACGTTATAGTGGCACATGCTTACGGCACGAGTATCGTCGCCGACGCTTACAACTATGCTTATTTGTTCACAGGCAATATTCTGATTCTTTTCGGGGGATTAGGAGGACCATTTCACTCCGCAACCGTAGCCATTTTGACACCACGAAAAGACGATGAGAACTCAGGGCGCCTATTAAGCCAGGTCTTTTTATTCACCTTTGCTGCACTACTGATAGTATCAGTTGCCGCATACTTTCTAGCGCCGTTTCTGGCAGAACAGATGGCTGCCGGATACAAAATCATCAGAGATCCAGGAGTACTGCCGCCGGCCTTACAGGGCTTATCCGATTCGGCATTGCAGAATCTTTTGAAGAAGCAAATAGTAGAACAATTCCTGATAATGTTACCGCTGATTGTGATTTCAGGACTGGTTGGAATTTCCTACGGCATTTTGAATGTCTACAATCGAATTTTCTGGCCCTCTCTTTCTCCGGCGATTGCCAGTATTGCCATCGTTATCGCAATCTGGGGATTCACTGATCCTAAAACCGCAGCTTTCACAGGCATTCCACTTGCAGTCGGAACTTTGATTGGAGCCCTGGGTCAACTAGTAGCACAGATTCCCGATATGCTCAAAACTCGCTTGAAGTGGGGACTGAGCTTCAAAGCAATGGAAGGCTGGAATGAATATTCAGCCATGATCTGGCCGGCAATCTTCAGCACCTCGGTCGGACAGCTCACGGTTTATGTCGACGCATTCTTTACGCGCCCGCTAGGACAAGGTGCATGGACGGCAATTCTCATGTCCAACCGCCTTGTTCAACTTCCGCTTGGAGTATTGCTCACGGCCATGCTGGTGCCGATACTGCCTCGCTTTACTGAGCAAGTCAATTTAAATAAGATCGATGACTTGAAAGACGAGTTAAGACGCTCCCTTCGCTTTCTCTGGTTCCTGGCTTTGCCGCTCTGCGCGTTGTTCATTGCAATTCCAGGACCAATTATTCGCTTACTTTTTCAGCACGGCGAATTCACCACAAACTCAACGCATGAAGTCAGCATGGCCCTGCTTTTTCTGGCCCCCTCAATTTTCTTTTACGTTGCAAGAGACCTGATGACGCGAGTTTTTTACGCCTTCAAAGACTCGAAAACCCCCTTCCATGTTGCAGTGGTTGCTATCGTCGTAAAAGCCCTTCTAGATTGGCTATTTGTTTATAAAGCCAAACTTGGTGTGGAAGCCATTTCACTTGCCAGCACATTAATCACAATGATCAACTTAAGTCTTCTGACCATGTTTTTGAAGAAAAAAATCGGACAGCTCGGCTTCGGGCTTTTGCTGAAACCGCTGCTAATAATGCTCTGCGCTTCGCTAGTTTGCGCCGGCACGGCCTACCTGATAACTGAAAGCTTGAGTGCAGAAACCTGCATTCAAATGGCCGGAAAAGTTTTGCCTAGTATGTCCAAAGGAATTGAATTCTATTTTCGACTGATCGTTTCAACGCTGGCACTGGGTCTTGCAACCGGCTGCGGTGGAATACTTTACTTTGCGGTCTGCCTCTTTTTCAAACTTCCTGAGCCGAGCATGTTGGCAGCCAGACTCCCGATAGTAAAAAAGTATCTAAATAAATAAGCAGCTCAAAAGCGTAATTTCACGCTGCTAATAGTCAATAATTGCATTGAGGTTAAATCAATGGAAATAGCCCAACACCGCGCCAAACTGATCCACATACTGCAAATGGCATATTCCGGCGAAAAAGCCGCGGCGTTTGCATATGCCGGTCATTGGCGAGCCGCCTGGAAAAAAGAAGAGCGCATCGGCATAGCTAAAATCGAGCAAGATGAATGGGATCATCGAGCCATCATAGGCAAGATGCTGAAGGAGATGGGCGCAGCTCCTTCAGCATGGCGCGACCTGATGATGGGCACCATTGGCAGTGTCATTTTTCTCGCCTGCTTTATTAGTGGCTGGTTTTTCCCGATGTATTTCGCCGGGCGCCTCGAGCATGCAAACGTGCATGAATACCTCGACGCGGCAGAGCATGCCGGAGCGCTTGGACTTTTTGAATATGAGAAAGAGCTTTTGAGACTTTCAGACGTCGAACTCGAACACGAAAGTTATTTCAAAGAGCGCGTAAGAGGTCACTGGCTAACGCCGCTAATGAAACAGATCTTTGATTGGGGTCCGGAGCCGCAAATAGAAAGCAAGTAGCTTCCGGACCGTTTTTTATGATGAATTGGAAGCGGCTCAGTTAAGCTCTGCCGCTCAGCTCTTCGTCGCTCAGGTAATCCCCACCCAGACTTGTTTTATCGTTTATCCACTCGCCGACTATTGCTGCGAGAACCACGACTGCCAGGCTTGCCAGGAATGTCATAACTAACCTCTTAGAGATCTCGGCGCCTGTCTCGATCAGACAATTGCCTTTTCGTTTTTAGAACCCTTCAACCTGTTTCCATGATTACACCTGCCTTACTAAGGACGGGTTAAGGGATTTCGCCGCAATTACATAGAGAAACAAACGCCGAAGATCACGGCGAGCAAAGCCTTTTCGGAAGATCAGCTCATTTAAGCTTTTATTCCTTTTCCAGCGTCTTCCCAAGATGCGGCTCCGAAGATCCAGGCCCCGCAAGCCTGAAACTGCCTTGCCTAAAACTTGAGAATTCAAAGCTTTGCGGACTTCCGCTAAAAAATGTCACGCAAATGTAAGTTTCTGACCATAAACTCGGACACAAGTCCGGCGAAGTCTAGGAAGCTTCGGTTTCGGCACAGGGGCGCAAGGGAACAATTCTATAGCCGGCATGGCGTCGGCAGGGGTCCAGAATACCCGAAAGTCCAGTATAGAGCAGCTCGAAGGCAGGGCGGCGTATTTTTTGACGTATTCCAAGAGGGGATGGACAGATGAGCGGTAACGCCAAAGATCTTGATCGCAAGAATCCTGACACAAGTGATGAGCAGGATGATGATGACGATTTTCGTGAGGACCCCTGGGAGAAGATGTCTTTTCAGGCAGCCCAGGATGACGACGCCAAGGTAAAAGCTAAAGCGCCCGAAGGCGCCAAAGCAGCAGCAGCAGTAGCAGACCCGGAGAAGGCTCCGGAGCCGGTAAAGCAAGCTGAAGCGGCCAAGCCGCCGGAAGCAGCTAAAATTGACGCCCCTAAAGCCGGGGAGCCCCAGAAAGCGGCAGACTCGGCCCTGGACAAGTTGCCGAAGCTGGAAGGGGATGACTTAAAACGAGCCAAATACTTGCAAGAAACTCTCGGGAATTTGACTCCCATCTACACGGAGCTCAAATTCACTACCGAAGAACAGGAGAATCTAAAACCGCAGGAAAAGGCGGAGCGAGTCCGAAAAGCTGTTGAAGATCTGAGAGCTGAACTGGCAAAAGAAAAAGAAGCCGGTGTTTTCGGCCCTGCGACTCAGAAAGCTTACGAGCAATACACTAACTGGCTACAAAAAGCTGTGCCGGCCACAATCAAAGAACTTGATTCGCTGCAGCTATCTTTACCGGCCGGTTCACCGATCGAGCTGGAAACCAACCGCTACGGACGCGCAATGGACCCTCAGCTCTACAAAGCCCTGGCTAATGACAATCGCCTTGCGCTTGAGCTCAAAGTACAGCCAGGCAGCATTCCAAGCGAAGCTCAGCTGGATAAACTGGATGCCGCATTTGCCTGGCTTGCCAAATCAAATGAATCGGTTGCCGATTATCGCAATAAGCAGCGCGATGACAATATTGAAACACTCCTGCGCAGCAACGGACTACCCAGAGAATGGCAGAAGCAGCCGGGCGACGACCCGACCAGCTGGCGCAATTCAGCCGAAGAAATGATCGACCTTTCGGTTCGAACCAGAAATTACATCGAAGCCATGCAGAGTCTTTTTAAAGCTTCCAAAGACAGAGACTTTCCGCTTGAGCTGCCACGAGGCGCGCAAATCGTCGTAGAAGACAAAAGTGGAAAAACTCACGTAATTAAGGACAATCAGCTCAATGATTATCAATCACGTTATCTACTTAAAGAAGGAAAGATTCGCGAAGTAAAACTCGATTTGCCGAAAGACCTTCGGCAGGAAGAACCGGCTAACAAAGAGAAAATCACAAGACTTCGAAACTGGCTGGATAAGAACGGCGAACAAATAGACAAGGCTCTTGCAAAATTGAAGGAGCTGGACAAGAATCCCGACGCCGTCATAATGTACGGCGATCAGGAAGTCAAAAACGGCAAAGCGCTCTTCAATGAAAAAGGCGAGTTTTTGCGGGTGGTTAAGGCCGACTACCCGAAAAAACCGGGCGAAGAAATTAAAGACATGAACCTGATCGGATACGACTTTCAGGTTGAACAGATTAAAGAAGGCAAGGACGCAGGCAAGTTCCGCATCACTCAAACAATACAAGCCGAAAATGCGCCCTGGTATGCCTATCAGAACATTCGCGCCCTGGGCATCGAAAAAGTCGGCAAGCCCATGAAACTCGACGAAAAGATTATTGATGCCGATGACTTCGTGCCGGTTCGCAACGGCGAAAAAATCGAACTGGTCAAAGCCAAGAATCTTCAGTCTTTCAAAGACATGCAAAAGCTGCATTATTACGGCGAAAAGACTCTGGCTATAACCATGGATGTCGCTATGGTCGCAACGGGCAGCATTGAGGTAGCGGGCGCCATCCGCGGCGCACGTATAGCAGCAACCGCCGTGCAGCTGACAGCTAGGGAAGCCGGCTGGACCGCAGCCAAAGGCTTGGTCAGAGTCGGCGTAGGCGGCTCCGGACTCTTCAGTAATGCCGGTGCCCGCGACCATGAGTGGGGTCGAACACTCAACACCGCACGTGGTATCTATTTCCTCGGCGACATCGGCCTCGGACTGGCCAGCAGTGGCTGGCGAGCAGTTAAAGCAGGCAAAGCTGTTGAAGCAATGACTACGGCAGAGAAAGTCCACACAGTCATTCGAGGTAGAGAAGCTGTCGGCGGCGTAGAAGCAATCAAAGGCATTCCCTGGGTTAAAGAAGTGCATAAGGGCACGGAGTTTGCCTTCAAAGCCAGCGAATATGGTTTTGCGCCGATTATCATTGGCGATCTGAAAACACAAATTGCAGGCATTCAAGATCATGGAAAGTTAGATCCGACCAAAGCCGCACGCATTCAAGTCGGTGACGGACGAGGATTGCAAACTGCGGAAAAGGGCGCATTCGACCCGAAAAATCCGAAATCGCTGGATGCCACAAGACTGGTGATGGACAGCTACAAAGATACGCTGGCACGCGGACGTAAGCCCGAGTCAGCCGCCGAAATCAAAGCCATCATGGACAAAGCCAAGGAACTTCTTGGTCCTGAATCCACGCAAGAAGCTCGCGACGCTTTCAAGAAAGAGTTGCTAAGCAAACTCGTATTCACAGCCGATCAGGTGCAGGCTCTTGAAAAAGCGCATCCGGAGTCCGGTTCATCTAAAACGTTCAGACTGAGCGACGAGAACTTGCATGATCTACTCGATCCGGAAAAGCGAAAAACATTTCCCAAAAAAGTCGCCGAGCTTGCAGACAAGTTCATGTCCGAGAAAGATAAAGATGTGCAAGCTGCAGCACGCATTGCACTCCTTTATTTGTCTCGCGATGCAGACGGAAAGATCACTAAAGATATCGCTCAAACCAGCGTCACAGTGCCCGAGTACAAGCGCACGGTCACAACCTACTCCGGCGGAGACTCGCAAAGCGAAGAAGTAAAAATAGAAGCAAGATCGAGCGGGCAAAAACTGCAATCAGCTGAAATCATCAGCGACATGTTGAAAGATCTCGCCTCAACAGATCTTGGCAACCGAGGCATAGTCACCGGCGAAATCTTGACGCGCATCGAAGCGCTTGAACATCAACAATACGCCGGTGTCTTACAAAATGTGCTCAACTCCGAAAAAGCCAGTCGAGAGGACAAGCTGCAAGCCCTTGCCGACACCTACGGGCCACGCATGGCATCGGTGATAGACGGTGTACGCTATCAAGAATCCCAGCCCAAAGACGACAGCTCCAAAGTCAAAACCGACAGAGAAATAGGTCGTGCCCACGGTCTGAATTCCGAAGCCCTGCTGAAGCAGCTGGAAAAGACTGCAAAGGAAGACAAAGACCCGGATGTTCGAGCGCTATCGGCAGCTCTGCTCTATGGCTTGAGGGAAAAGCAGCAGGCTCGCAGAGCCGAGTTACTGAGCGGCTTCAATACAATGCTTGAGCAAAACCGGCAAACTCCAGGCGCGCTTTCCAATAAAGTTCAAGACTTTCTCAAGAAAGAAATGCGCACTGAAATACCGGAAGGTCCACCGGCGCTTGCAGAAGCGATTCGTGAGTCGCGCTTCAATGCAGCTCTCTCCATGGCTTCTTTGACTGCACCGGGAGATGCTGCGGCTCAGTTGGAAATAACAAAATTGATAGCAGGCTCATTCAGCTCCAGCAACTTCGAGCTGTCTACAAAGATCATCGACGCCTTGATGCCGGATCGTATGGCAGAACTGCAGAAAGCCGACCCTCAGTATGCAAACCAGCTAAGAATCGCTGCTATAGATTTGATCAAGAAGCCTGACTCGCTTCCGCAAGAAAAAGAAATGATCAAACTGCTCACAAAACTTGAGCCATTCTTGCGCGGCGGCGAACAGGAGATCAAACAACAACTTCAGCAAAAGCTACAGGGTTTACTCAGAAACAGCGAAGTAAACCAGAATTATGCAAAATACTACCCGGCTCTGCGTGCCGCCGCGATCGATACGCTTGCAGATCTGGGCAGTCGAGAAAGTCTTGAAATAATCATGTCTCATGCCAGCGCTCAGCCAAGCATAAATGTAGGCAAAACACAGCCACTGAAAGCCGGAGAGACAGATGCAGGTGTTAGATATGCTGCCGTTCGGGCTATGGAAAAACTTGCAGATCCGAACCTGCGCATCGTAGTTAACGAACTCGTGGATAAAGAGACGGATCCGTCCGTAGCTGCCGCGCTCAGAGACATTCAGTTTAAGCAAATACGAATCGAACCCAGTTCAAAAGAGTGGGAAAAATTATACACTCAGGCCCGAATCGATCTGATTGGTTTAGGCAAAGAGTACGATTACCTTAATCAATTTACGGCCGAAGAATGCAAGAACTGGTTAAACGCCAACTATCCACTGCTTGAACGCGAAAAATATCTGAACAGATTACAAGCGGCATCAGACGGAGCAACCAACGCAGCCGAAAGAACATTCTACTCGGATACATACCTCCGTGATGAAGAATGGAAAGCTGCTCACAAGGAAAACCATGACCGCTGGAAAGAATGGGAAGCCCTTGTTAAAAAAGCTTCGGAAGGCGGCGTAGAGGGAAACAAAGCCAAGATGGCTCTGTTTTATATTGCAACCCAAAACGGTTCAGTCCTGGGCAACAACCCCGGCAACGATAAAGTCACATCCAAAACCGACGAAAACAAACCACACGGCTTTGTTGAAAACAAATGGAACGACCTTGCAGCATGGGAACTCAGGAAACTTGCCGAATCCAACTGCGAAGGCAAAATCGTAGTCAAAAAGATAGTCAAAGACGCTTTGACTGTAAATCAGGGCGTTTCAGGAATGGCCAACATGCAATTTCTGGAAGCCTGGCGTGCTCTCGGTAAAAAAGACAGCAACGGTTTTGCTGTAAGCAGGGAAGAACTCGCACAGGTAACGGCACAAGCTCTCAATCTGGAAATACGGCGCCTACCGGCAGCCCAATCCGACGACTTCCAGAAAGCGATGATCGCCGATCTAAACAAATACGGTCACAGACTGGTACTACCTGTGATGCAAGCCATCACCGAAGAGAAAGAACACTCTAAAGAGGGTGTTCGCAAAGAAGCACAGAAGCTGATTGATACGTTTATGCATTCAACAAAAATGATGTATGACGAAACTAAGCCCCCGCAAACCGCAACGCCGATTGATAGAGCAAACAGATTGAAAGCGGCTCTTGCAGACGCAAATAATGCCGAGACTACGGTTCAGGAAATTTTCAACGCCTATAAAGACTATAAAATCACAGATGCGAAAGACCCTGGTCTCACTCAATTGCAAATCGCCATGAACGACCAGAACGAGCGCGTCCGGCTGGCAGCTTCGCGGATATTAATGAATTCCGAGCTGCCGAATAATCACCCTGTAAAAATGAAAGCTATAGCAACGCTCACAGACATGACTTTGCGCGGCTCAAATCCGCTCTACCACAGCGAAGCCTATGAAATGCTCGCGCCCTTGAAACTTGAGCCCGGCAAACCGCTTCTTTTCGCCAGCGGCAATAAATTCTTCAGCGTCGAAAAAGAAGGCGAGCAGCTGAAAATCATGGAATACACAAAAGAAGGAGCGCAAGGTAATCCCCAATTAAGTGGAGTTGTATCGGCAGGCGGCGACAGCATGGCCTGGAAAATGAATGCCAAAGGAGATCTCACAAACGTCTGGAAAAACGGAGAAAGCTGGCAACGAAAAATGGATGGCGAGAAAGCCACCGACGAGTGGAGCGACCCTAACAGCGGTGCAAAATTCAAAGGTGACTTTAAATTACCCGACGCTGAAAAAGTAAGACAGGATGAGAATCGTTCTGCACACCTGCTCGAAAGCGGCCTGGCGCAAGCGAAAAACAGCCAGGAAAAAATCAAAGCAATTCAAGATTCTTGTCAAACACCGCCAATCTCAAATGAGAGAGACCGCCGCCTCGCTAAAGTCACGGAACTTTTGAAAGACCAGGACGAAATGGTCCGCATGGAAGCAGCCAATGTCATCTTAAAAGGCAGCAAAGATAATCTGGCTAACAAAGCCTTTAAGCTTGAGCAAATCGAAGCCGCATATCAGGTACTGAGAGAAAATCGAGAAAACTTGATTAAAAGAGGCGTAATCGGCAACGATCCCGCCAGCCTGGCAATTCTTGATCGAGCGCTCGATTCACCTGAGAGCGGAGCAATAAAATCTGCACTGGCCAATATCGTCCAAAATCAAGAAGTTGGAGCAGATAAGGCCTCACAGTTGCTAATGAAGCACTTAGGTCAGGAGCGGCTTTTGGAAATCGTTCCCGGTGGTGCGATGAGAGAAACTCGCAGTACGGCGGACGGCATTATCATTAGCGAAAAACGCGACGGCAAACTCAGCCGACTCACAAAACCGCCCGGTCTGAACTATGCAGAACTCTTGACTAAAGACCTTGCGGCAAGTACACACCCACAAGAAAAACTGGCTCTTGCTAAAACAATTCTGGAAGCAAAGGTAGAAATCGGCAGAAGCAGCGAGCACAGCAACGCCGCTCTTAAAGAACTGAGTAGCTTAAGTGGGGAGAACAAGCTCAGTGCCCCTGAAAGATTCGAAGCAGCCAAAGCCTTCCTGGCTTCGACAAAAGCAGATCAGGAGGGCGCCGACAAGGTTTACAGAGCGCTTGCCGAACTCTCGGGTAATCCGGAGATTAAGAGTGAAGTAAAGGAATTCATCAAGTCTCTAAAAAAAGAAGATGCCATAAAAACGGCGCTTTCCTTGAAAAATTTGATTATTTCGGGAAGCGGAGATCAAGCAAGTCGCTTTGAATATGCCCACAGTTTGTTGCAGCAATACAAGGCAGAGCCGGCGGCCGAAGCCGCAGCGTATGAGCTGTATGCAAAGGCAAAAATTTCAAATGCCGAAGATTACGTAGAAAAATTCAGCAAGCTCGTAGATCGAAGCAGCCCTGATCACGGACTTTCGCCACTTGGCGGAAAGAACGATCCAAGACTGGCTGTAATGTCCAAAATAATAGAATCCGACATTTTCGACGATGCGCATTTGAGCGCGGCATTTGCTCTGATTGACAAAGACAGCAAAGAAGTTCCTAAAATCGCCGCGGATAATGCACGCAAGCATTTACACAAGGAGATAAGTTCCGAACTGGAAAGACTCAAGAATCCGGATGCTATGGTCAAGAAACCTACTGATGCAGATTGGGCAAAGCTTGATATGGTCATGGAAAAAATAGGTCAGAGCAAAGATGACTATGCGCGGCTCTATATAGAATCCAAACGTCTTGAACTCAAGCAGGATCTCAAAGGTCTGGCTGATGTTTATGAAAAGCTGGCTGCAGTCTCTAAAGAAAGAGACTCGGAAGTTGCCGAGAAACTCTACGCTCAAAAAGCAAAAGACTATCGTCAAATGGTGGATCCCGAAATCCAGACAAAGCTCGAGCAGTTGAGAGCCTCAATGAAAGACGTCGAAGCCGCTCAGAAAGCCGGCAAAGACACGACTGCCGCTCAAGCCAAGATTGAGAAAGCTATGGAAGATTTTGCCGCCAAAACAGGCAAGGACAGCAGCTTATTGGCACAAACTTATCTTGAACTGGCTGCACATTACAAAAGCCTCGGTGCGGAAGACAAAGCCATACTTGCATCCATGCAAGCCAATATTACTTTAGATGAAATTGCCAGAGCAAAAGTCAGCCACTTCGGCGCCACGCTCAATGGAACCGAAGGCAAAGCCGGAAAGAGACGACTCGCCGTTCTGCCCTACGAAGGCAGCTCCGGAGAATCCACTTCCCTCGGCGACAACAGCACACTCGGCGACAGCCTCGACTATCAGTTCAGCAAAGCGGCAGTAGGTATCGATGCAAGTAAAGACGCGCGTCGACTGAGCGGGCAGCTCTTATCAGCACAGGAAGCTGTTTTCGGCAAGGACTCTCCTCAAACAAACGCCGCTCGAGAAAACTATGCAGATGTTTTGCTTGCCTCAGGAGATGCAAACACTGCAGAAAGATTCTACAAAGCTTCACTTGAGAGCCCTGGCGTATTTGGTGCAGAACGCGGCAGACTGACCAACAAAGTTGCTCAATCCCTGATGAACAAGGGGCCGCAAGGTCAAATTGAAGCGCTGCAACTTATGGAAACAAGCCTGACAAAAATGCGTAACGAAGGTGCCGATCCGATGACGGTAGCCAACCAGATGGATCAGTATGCAAGGCTTGCCGCCACCAGAGGCGACCAGATGAAAGCACAAGATTTCGCGACTCGCGCCCAGCAACTTCGTGAAACAGGAAAACTGAATCCACCGACAACCGGCGGTCATTATAGCCAGTACCCGGGCGGTTTCCCCGGAGCTCCCCCAACCGGCGGGCAACCAGGAGGACCTAACGGTTAAGCTCCGCGCCTAAATGCTCAAGAGCCCAGAATCTTATTTTGCAGGCTTAGTCGTATTTAAATCGCTGTTGGTATTGGCCGGTCCCTTTATACCGCAGTAGACATCACACTCGGCTTTCTTGCCGTCGCCTGAATTCGCAGCGGCAGAGGCAGAGCTTCCGGTGCTAGCTGCGCTTGGGCTTTCCGGAACGCTCTTTGTTTTGCTTGCAGAAGCTGCAGCTGAGGCAGAGGCATCAATTTTTG
>JAIEPM010000363.1 GCA_019748395.1 Candidatus Obscuribacterales bacterium | reverse complement strand
GCAGAAGAACGCGCAACTGTGATGAATTCACTGGCTCAAAAAATGGAGTCGCCATTGCGTCAGGCAAAACTGGCACTTATTCAATTTCAGGAGAAAGAGGACGGCAATTTGAGCGAACGAGTATTGAAGCAGCTCAAGCGCTCTCAACACAATATCGATAGAGTTCTCTTGCTTATTGATGATTTATTGACGATGGAGACGCTTGAAACCGGCAGAATCGGTCTCGAGCTATCCGAGTGTAATGCCCATAGTTTCAGCGAAGAGGCTATTTCCACCGTGCAAAGTCTGGCGCAAAAGAAGATGATCTCAATCAAAAACGAGGTCGAAAATTGTTTGATAAAGGCAGACAAGGCTCGTTTAATTCAAACTTTGATCAATTTCCTGTCAAATGCTATCAAGTTCTCGCCTGAGCAAAGCAATATTGTCGTAAGCAGCAGTCGAAACTCGCAATGGATTAAAATTGCAGTGAAGGACGAAGGACCCGGCATGGATAAAGAAACAAGAGAGCGGGTTTTTGAGAAATTCTTCCAAGCAGAAGGACCTGAGAAAAAACAGGGCTTCGGCCTTGGACTGGCGATTTGCAGCATGATTATTCAGTCACATGGCGGCAAGCTTGGCGTTGATAGTGAAGTCGGCAAGGGAAGCAGTTTCTGGTTTGAGATTCCCATTCAGATTTAACTTCGCAAAAACAAAATCCGTCATCGGAGCCAATAGGGTCGGGTAATGGTGATGACGGATTCTGCTTTTTTAGGGTTGTGATAGATCTACGGTGTAAATTTGCTTGGGCTTCGTCCTCCAGAATGGATTCCTGATTTTTTAGAGTTGCAAGCTAGAGAGGGATTTGGCGGGTTGGGTTGCTCAGTAGCTTGCTCGTTGCGATTCGATGAAAAGAGGATAAGCTGAGTTACGTTACTAGTGAATTACTGAAAATCCAAATATTGGAACTACGTAGCTTCCGCCTTCAGTAATCTATCGGTAATCTATAAAATTGCATTCTCTATATTATGGATGCAAATAACACTCCCGCAAATTTCGAGTTGAGACAGTTGACGTCTCATAGAAACCTTTTGGATTCGAAAGCGCCGGAGGCTGATGCAAATAACGGCTTGCAGTCCGAATGGCAGTTGATTCGCGACGGACTCTCTGAAGGTTTCAAGGCCAGGAGCCGGCAGTCCGGCGAGCATTTGCTCGGCACAGCTGGAGAATTTGCGGCTTCTTTTGCTACGGGCGCGGCATTGACATATGCCATGAAATGCGGCGGATTGCCGGGGAAAGTCGCAAAGCTAGCTGCTGCGGGGTTTGGCGCTTCAATGCTTGTGGACGTTTCAGCCCGGAGTAAATCTCTTTATGACGCTTACCAGAGTCCGATTTTTGAAAGCTCGCTTGGTCAAAGCCTGAGAAAAGAGGCAATTTCAGAATCATTAGGCAAAGGTATCTTCGACTATGGATTTATGCTCTCATCTGGAGCTCTTGGAGCTTTTGCAGCTCACTTTGGACCTTCAGCTTTTAAGAGTCTGAGTAAATTTACGGCTCAAGTCGGCGATTCTGCTGCTTTATCAAATAAAGCGTCGCTTTTGGCTGCCGCTTCTCGAAATTGCTTAAAGCCGGAATCGCAATTAATAAGTGCCCCTGATTCGGCAGCAGGAAAAGCGACTGCTCTGCCCAAAGAGTCGAAAAGCTTTGCGGCGTTGGACGAAAAAGTTACGGTGATCAGCAATGATGAAAGCGCGGCTGGCGACTTATCCACAGGCACTAATCCTTTTGAGGTCGGCTCAAGAAGATTTGTTTGCGAACTTGGGGAAATGGCGGATACATATCAGCGTGCTATGGAAACTGTTGTTCAAATTTGGGGACCCGACAGTATCGGCAATGGTTTTCTGGTTTCAGGAAAGGGTCTGATTGTAACGGACAACCACGTGGTGGCTTCTTCAGAATCCTGGAATGTGAAAACAGGCGACGGTGTAAGCAGCAAAGCACGGGTTCTGTCTCGAGATCCGGCAAATGATCTGGCAGTTCTTGCCCTGGAGAAAAAGCAAAATCGCAGTTTGCCTTTTCTTCGTGAAATGGCTGATGCAGAGCTCCATGACGATGTTGCTGCGCTCAGCAGGCACAAAAGAGCCCCAATGCAGATTTCTATGGGAACGATCGCCGAGCTCACTTCCCTAGACCGGGTTACCGAGTTGCCCCTGCCCGGAGAGTCGGCTGTCAGACCGGTTATCCTGGCTAATTATCCTTCCTACCCGGGAATGTCCGGTGCACCGGTGCTGCGATACATGGACGGCAAGCTTGTCGGCGTCGTCAACGGCAATATTAAGCCGCGCGCCGCCGGATTTGCTACGCCATCATCTGCGGTGTCGAATTTGCTTAAAACAATCAGTTCTTTCGAATAAAGACTTACTCGAGACGATAGCCGCGATTTCGGGCACTTTCAAGATGTTGGTCCAGTCCGAGCTCTTCCAGAGCCGTCCTCAGTCTTTTAATTGAAACTCTTACCGAATCGGGGGTTGCAGAGGAATTGACCGACCAAACTCGCGAAATCAATTCTTCTGCGGAAAACCATGCCCCGCGGTTGCGCACGAAAAATTCAAGTAAGCGAAACTCGAGTGGCTGAAGTTTGAGAGTTTTGCCGTTCGACACGGCGATTCCTTGCCTGGGGTCGATTTTGATGCCCATAAACTCCGGCTCGTCTTCAATAAGCTCGGTCGGACGGCGCAGCAGAGATTTAGTTCGAGCTCTGAGTTCCCTCATGTCAAAAGGCTTGACCATGTAGTCATCAGCTCCACGATCGAGGCAATCAACTTTTGATTGAATATCGCCCCTGCCTGTAATCATGAGGATTGGGCTGACTCCGCCATTTTTTCGAAAATGTTGAATCAGGGTTGGACCCTCGATATCTCCAAGTTCCCAGTCTACAAGCATCAGGTCGTATCGGCAAAAGTCCATGATTTGCATGGCATCTTTGCCGCAGTGACAGAGGTCTACCACATGGTTGTCCAGAGACAGCACTTCCTCCAGTGCTTCGCAGAGGTCGCGATCGTCATCGATGATGAGTATCTTAGCCACTTAGTAATTTGTCTTGTCTTGCCGAGTTTGCTTGGGAACTTTGCGGAGTAGTCCGGCTTTTGGCGTTGTCAAGCGATGCCGTGATCTTCCGCCCGTAATTATAACTTCTAAGCGGCTTTTGCGCGGAAGCAATTTTTCGACAATGTTAGAATTGCGCCTGAATCCGTGGCAGGCATCAGGAAATGCAGAGTTCAAAAAACTATGAGCTGCTGAGAGACTGGTATCTGGCCAGGCTGCGCAGTCTGGCTCTGGAAGCCGAATTGTCGGCGGATAAAACACCGGCAGGCTTCATTGCTGTTGATAAGGAGCGCATAAAGCAGCTTGCCGCGGAAAGCATTCTTCTGCCTTTGTCCGAAAGCAAGAAGCGCAAAATTCCGGTTTTACATCTTGGACTGGCTTTCCTTTTTTTTCAACTGCTGATGCTTAGTTTCTTATCCTTAGATTCAGGCAGTATCAGCAGCGGTGCAGCAGACTTTGTCGGCATTAATTTCATGCCCCTGGCATTTTCTCCGCAGCCTCTTGAGACTTTTAGCGAAAAATTTTCATTCCTGGCTCTTTATATGGCGCCCTGTCTTGTTTTATCGTTGATACCGGCATCGAAACTCAGTCTATCCAGCATCTCAGATTACTCTTTGCAAAATGAGTCGAGTTCTGCAAGCAGGCTTGAGCTCCTTGCTGCATTGTTTATTCTTTTAGCAGAGCTATTTTTGAGCATTTCACTGCTGCAAACAGATTTGAGCAGCGCTTCTATGAAAGCTCGGGCGCTTTTGCTTCAATCATTATTTGCCTGGAGCAATTTAATCGTTTTTCCTTTACTTGCTTATTGCAAATATTTATCTTTAAGCTTGAGCCGGGTTTCCTCCCTCTGTAATCGGATTAGTGGAGCTCCTGCGGCGGGCTCTGAAGCTGAGGGAGATTTGATTGACAGAATGCTTTCATTGGAATCGCAGGTCAATGAATTGCGCATGCGTGAACGTGCAATTGCCGACTATTCCGATAATGTATTATTGAGTTTCAATTCAGAGTTTAAGATTGATTCGCTGAGTCCAAATGTCTTGCCGTTTTGGGGCTATCAGTTGCATGAGTTGCTTGACTGCGAGCTTTCGCGATTAGTATTCTCGGAAGACTTCGAAGCTCTAAAAGGGGCTCTAAGTAAATGCCGGGAATCAGAAAAGAGCGGCAGTCTCGATTGTCGAATTCGAAAAAATGACGACAGTATTCTGGATTGCAAGTTCTATTTTGAATGGTCTTCCCGCTTTCAGAAATTTTTTGCCGGTTGCCGTGACATCAGCGACCAGAAAAATCTTGAGCGACTGAGGCAGGACTTCATTGCTAAATTAACTCATGATATGAGATCGCCGCTTGCCTCTGTTAAGCTTGTTCTTTCGGCTTTCAGCGAAAATACTTTTGGCGACTTGCCGGAAGCCGCTGCCCGAGTAATTTCGCGCACTCAAACAGGTCTTAGCCGGGTGCTGGATCTGATTGATGAAATTCTTGAATCTGAGAAAATTAATTCAGGGCAGCTTGAACTATTTCTTGATGAGCTGCGCTTGCAGCCGCTTTGTCTCAAAGTAATAGATGAGCAAAGAGCAGTTGCCGACGAGCGGAATATTCGTTTGCTGCCTCCTGAAAATGATTTGAAAGTGACTGCTGATGCCCGCTTGCTATTGCGAGTATTGTCCAATCTTCTCAGCAATGCCATTAGCTTTTCGCCGGATCGGGAAAGCATTTCCATAGAGATATTGAGTTCCGGCAATTATGCGTTGATTCAAGTTTCCGATAAAGGACCGGGCGTGCCGAAGGAATTGCAGCAAACTATTTTTCAGCGCTTTGGAGTAAGCACAAAAAAGAGTAATAGTCAGAATCGAATCAGCAGCGGTCTGGGACTATCGATATGCCGAGATATTGTCAGGGCTCATGGCGGGACAATCGGAGTTAAATCAAATCCACATGAAGGCAGTCGCTTCTGGTTTACTGTTCCGCTTGCCTCTCTTGACGATTAGTGCATCCGACATTCTGAGCTTAGGTCTTGAGCAGGGGTATAAGGTAAGTGGTTACTCTTACTCTAAGATGAGAATTAAGAATGCGTGTCGGAGTCATCTGAGAACTTAGATAAGAATGAAAATCTGCCTGATTCGTCCAGAGCTCCTTTGCAGATAAATCAGGCAGATGCTGCTTTGTCCGCAGATCCGCTGATCGGATACGAGCTTGCCGAGCGATATAAAATCGTTGAGTTTATTGCTTCGGGAGGCTGGGGAAGCGTATACAAGGGTAAGCATTTGACGCTTGGATCCGATATTGCTGTAAAAATTATCCATAAGCATTTGACCGAAGATGAGGGCAATCTGAAACGGCTGGAGCAAGAAGCTCGTTTACTCAGTAGACTTGAAAGCCCGAATATTGTTCGACTATTGGATTATGGTCTTGTGCCGCTCCCTTACATCGTTATGGAATATTTTGACGGAGTGCCATTGAACAAATGGCTGAAAGCAAATGGCTTTCTTAAAGCTGATCTGGCAGTAGAGCTCTTTCTACAGATTTGCGAAGGCTTAAACAATGCCCATGCGCTTGGGCTTGTGCATCGAGACCTGAAGCCGGCCAATATTATGATCAAAATCGAGAACGGCAAAATTAAAAGCAAGATTCTTGATTTTGGAATAGCAAAACTAATTGATGAGCATGAGCGGCTGACATCGACAGGCGAAATACTGGGAAGCCCGCCTTATATGTCGCCTGAACAGTGGAAAGGGCGCACAGACAGTCGCTCGGATCTCTATTCCCTTGGCTGTATCATGTATGAAGCGCTCTGCGGAAAGCAGGCATTCAATGCCGACTACGGGCTCGATTACTTGAATAAGCATATGTCTTTTACTCCGCTGAAAATGCGTGAAGTGGAGCCGCTTGTCGGTTTGCCGTCATCGATGGAGGATTTGCTGCGCAAGTGTCTTGAAAAATCGCCCGAGCGCCGTTACCAATCTGCCGAGGAAATTCATGCCGATCTTGAAAGGGTAAAAGCAGGACGGAAGTTGCATATTCAAATTGAGAAAGACCGCATTGCTGCCCGCAAAAAGATCTTCCTTGTCTCAGCTTTTGCTTTATCCCTCTTTGCATTGCTGCTTTTCTTGCAAAAGGAACCCCTGCTGACTGCGTATTCAAATTATCTGAATTCGCTGGCAGACAAAGAAAAGGCTAGAGCAAATTTCAAAGAAGCAATAGCCGATTATCGCAAAAGTATTCTGATTTCTAAATTGCTTTCGAATCAGGCGGAACCGAAATTGCATGCGATGAGAATGCTCGCTAATTGCCTCAAGGACGGAGCTGAAAATCGAGAAGCACAGGCTATATTGAAAGAGCTTGATCTAATAATCGGCGCCGGACCTTTTGCTGAGCTGGATTCTTTGTACAGGCGTATTCACTATCAACTTGAGCAGCGAGCTGACAGCAAAACTGCCATTGAGAAGGCTGAAGAAGCTTGCAGGCTTGCCGAGACGCTGGCCGGGAAAAAGTCTCTGGCGTACTCACAATCAGAAGCGGAACTGGCGCGAGCCCTCAGTTTTGATGCACGCAGTTCCGCAGTCTTTGCTCCCGGGAGTCCTCGGGATCCGAAAAAATCGGATGCAGTTTTACGATCGATGAAATTGCAGGATGAATCGCTCAAAATCGCAGAGACGCTTCTTGAGCCGGACGATATTATTATTGCAGAACGCTTGAACGGATTGGGCTCTATCTTATATTCAGCTGGAAAACTCCACGAGGCAAAAGAAGCATTTGCCAGGGCTCTTGCTATCAGTACAAAACAGCTCTCCTTTCAAGAGAAGTCGCAGGCAGAGAAAGGATTGAATGAACCGTTGATAATTGCCGATTTCAATTCTGCTTCTAAACCTAACAATATAGGTGCTGATTTCAATACATGGGAAAGGGATCCCAACGACAAAACGCAAGGTTGTAGATTCAGCTTTTCAAATGATGATGCTGAGTCTGCTGCTAAGGGAAAATCGCTTTGTCTTGATTATGATGTGGACTCTCCAAATCAATCCTATTGCGGTTTCTGGATGAAACTTGCCGGCGAGGATTTCTCCGGCTATAACGCGCTGAACCTTTATCTTAAAGGTGACTCCAAATTGGGCTTTACTAAAAGCTTGAAGATTGAACTGAAAGACATTTCAAACAAGGCATCCCCTTACTTTATAAGTGATATAAAGGAGCAATGGCAGCTTGTCAGCATTCCTTTTTACAAATTCAAAATGATCAGCGACTGGAGCAGAATGAATGAGTTTGTGGTTGTATTCGAGGACCTCAAATCCAGACCGAAAATCGGTCGTATCTATATTGATCAGATAAGCATTTCCAAGCAGTCTCATTTTGGCATTGAGAGTAATTCGGCGGCACAGTCGGCTGCGGCATACAATGGATTAGGTTCTATAAAAATTGCTGAAAAAAATGCCGGGGCGGCGTTGAATTGTTTCAAGAAAGCTTATGAACTTTGCAGAACATTCACTAATCTAGACCAGCTGGAAACGCTTAACAATCTGGCCTGCGCGTATATGGAGCTTGGCGAGAAAGATAAGGCTCTGGATAATTATATGAAAGCTCTTGCTGCGCGTATCGCCGACGGCAGTTCCCAGTGTCCTGACACCGAGTATCTCTGCAATTCAATCGGAGATATTTATTTTCAAAAGAATGATTTTCAGCAAGCTCAATCTTATTTTGAGCAAGGGCTAAACTTGAGAAAGCTCGGTCCTAAGAACAGCGAGCGCGAGAAAATACTTTTAGAAAAGCTGGCTAAATGCAGATCTTCGCAAGCTTTTCAGAAGCTTTGAGGTCCGGAACTTTGACTAGTCTCTCTGGTCCTTCCTCATCATTGGATCAAATATGGCTTTGAAATAACCTTGCACGGCTTTTCCGTAACTCTTATCACCCTTATCAGTGTGGAAAATTATTTTGCCTTCTACTGAATCAATCTGATTGACTTGGGCGCCATTGAATTTCATTCCTTTAAGCTCAGAGAGAACCCACGGCTCTCTCTGGAATTTGAATGATACTGTTTTATCCAGCTTGATGCTGTTGAAATATTCGGACTTTTCTGTAGCCGACTTCAAATCGAGTTTTACACGATCCTGTCCTAAATGCAACTTCTGGATACCAAGCTCCGTGTATCGCTCTTGCTGCCAAGTTCCCAGTCTTCCTCCGACATCCTTAATATCAATCACTGTTTCGCTGTTTTGCGCCTTTGCTTTAGGCTCGGGCTTTTCAGAAATCAGAAGCAGCATCGGCAGATTCTTTTGAGACAGCTTTTCCCGGGTCGGCGCTCTCATTTCGTTTCGGGGATATAGACCATTGTCCTGAAATTTAGGCGGCGCAGAGTATTCGACGGCTAAGCCTAAAGCGTCCCCGGAGCTGTTGCTGCTAAATCTTTCGCCCATTATCTTTCCCCCGAAAGTTAATTGAGCTTAGCAGCAGAGAAATTACCGCATCGTTACTAAAATGCCAAAAGTCAAAAGAGGCGGAATTATCATTTCCGCCTCCTTTGTGTTACCCCAGCCAACCGTAAGTTCAAAACCGGAGATGATTGTCATATCTCAGCCTCAGGTATAGGCAAATAATAAGCTCTCATAGATTACTGATAAATTACTGAAAGCAAAAGGCTCAATTTAATTTTTTCTTTCTGTGGCCAGCAGCTCTTTCAATGCTTCATTATCGTGAGCTTCGTCGCTTAGACTGATAAACGCCCGCATTGCCGAGCCGTCATTTGGGAAGTCCTTGAAGATCTGCTTAAATCCTTTCTTGACGCGAGTCCACTTGATTGAGGGGGCATCCTCGAAAAAATTTTCGAAAATGTCGTAGTCATATACGCGCCAGACAAGTCGGGCGTAGTATTCGTCGCCTTTCTCCGGAGAGAATTCTGCGGCAACTTCGTTTGAGCGTTTTTCAACGAATTCTTCCCATTCATGCTCTTTCCCGTGCCAGCGGGGCTGCAGATACCAGCATGTATCGAGATCTAGACCCATGTATGTGGGCCAGTTTTTGTGGCAATCTGAAAGAAGTTTGTCGTGTTCTTGAGTTTCCCAGCCCTGGGCAAGCGCAACTGTGCCAAGTTCGCTGTATGCCGCCGGGCAGGCGATTTGTAGTTTTGGATCTTCTTCCAAGATTTTTCTGGCTTTTTCAACTCGCTCTTCAAAAAGTTTCCAACCTTCGTCGGTGACGGTATTTGAATATCCGCTTCCGCGTGCTTTCCAGGCGTAGTCAATGTAGAGCTGGCTCAATGCGACTTGTGCAGTCGGTGAGTTTGGAAACTTTTTGTGCCATTCTTCAAACTTGCTGATTCGTTCCTTGTATTCTTTGTCTTGCCACTGCGAGCGTGGCTCCTGTCTTTGCATCAGGGTGTATAGAGTGTTTAAGCGCCAGTAGCCGTTGGCAGATTCCAGTTTTTTGCTTCTGAGTGTTGCGGCTCGGCGGTCGAGTTCCTGGAAATTGTTTTCGGCAAGCAATTTTGGAACTTCTTGCAGCTCCGGTATTTGAGCGCTTTTGACTTCCAGCCCTTCCAATAACTCATTTCTCGGTCTTGTACCGCTGTTCAGTCCTTTTGCTTTAAGATAGGCTTCCAGCGCACCGGAATAGTCTTTCTGGAGAGCTTTAAAATGGGCCATTCTGGACCAGACATACCAGGCTGCCGGGCTTGCCTCCCCGGAGCCTTCAACGAGTTTGGCTGCTCGATCCATCGTGGATTTGGCTTTCTCATTTTCTTTGATATCTGCGTAAAAAACACCAAGACCGGCAAGTTTGTAAGCGCATTCGGCGCTGTTTGGACCGAAGGACTTTTCGACGATTGCCAGAGCTCGCTCTTGCTCTTTGACGCCGTCGTTCTTGCTTTGATCTTGAAGATACTGGTCGTGATGTGCAAAGGCCTGGTCCTGCACAAGACAGGCCAGTTCGAGAGCTTCGGGACTTGCCGTAGTCGGCACTGTCGGGCAAAGCTTCAGTCCTTCGGCAACCATCAGATCGCCTTGAGCATAGTTCTTATCGCTAAAATAAAGCTTATTTGCGTAGTCTCTATACATGCGCATGCGAGCCGTTACGGGTGCTTTGGCATCTGAAGCTTCTTTCAGGGCTTTTTCAATGCGAATCCTTGCGTTGCCTGGATCGTCGCTGTAATTTTGAATTGCTTGCTTGAATTCGCTTTGCCATTTCTTCTGAAAAAGCGCGGGTGCCACTACAGACGCCGTAATCAGCATCATAAAGATGATGCAGGCAAAAACCAGGCTGACCGCCCCGAGAATTATCAGCTTTTTCTTCTTACCGGGGTCCTGCCCCGGCTCACTAGCTCCCTGGCTCATGCTTGTTTTCCTTTCTTTCGGCTCGAGTACCTTTGCTAATCCCAGCTTTGAAAGATTTGAAACTCTTGCATTACTGAAATGCGGCTAAATACTCGAATCTGCTGGATTTTGCTCAGCTTAGGACTTCTTGGCTGAGTGCGGAAGCATCTTTATTCTCTTTAAATTGCTGAATATAAAGACCTGCATATTTTTCGTTGCGTGCAAGAAGCTCTTGATGTGTACCGCTTTCGGCAATGCGGCCGTTTTCCAGCAGCAGAATTTTGTTTGCGTTTTGAATAGTTGAGAGTCTGTGGGCTATAACGATGCTGGTTCTGCCTTTCATCAATCTATTGAGAGCTGCCTGCACTGCGGTTTCGTTGATATTGTCGAGCGAACTTGTGGCTTCATCGAGAATCAGAATGCGAGGATCTTTTAAAATCGCTCTGGCAATTGAGAGTCTCTGACGTTCTCCGCCGCTTAATTTATAGCCTCTTTCACCGACTATTGTGTCGTAAGCTTCAGGCAGGGCGCTGATCATATCGTGAATATTGGCTGCACGAGCCGCTTCAATCAAAGTGTTCATGTCGGCATTCGGACAGGCATAAAGCAAATTGTCTTTAATGCTGGCATGAAAGAGATAGCTTTCTTGAGTCACTATGCCAATCATTTTGCGCAAACTGAGCAGGTTAATTTCACTTATGTTTTTTCCGTCTATGCTTATACAGCCCTCCTGTATTTGATAAAAGCGGGGAATCAGATTGGCCAGAGTGCTTTTGCCTGCACCGGATGCTCCTACGATCGCCACGAATTCACCGGCTTCGGCGCTGAAACTCAGTCCGTCAAATATCGGCGCCGTGTTTTTGTAAGCAAAGCCGACCTGATCAAAAGTGATTTTTCCTGCAATTGTTTTTGGGTCTATTTTTTCGCCGCTTGAATAATCTTCTGCCTGCATGTCCAGGTATTCGAAGATTCTCTCAAAAACAGCAAAGGCACTGGCAATCTGTACCTGAACGCCTGTTAGTGCGGATGCCGGACCGTAGAGTCTGGTGATTAAGGTGATAAATGCGATGACTGTTCCCAGCCCGACATAGCCTTTGATTACCATGTAAGCACCACCCATCCAGACCAGGGATGGACCAGCCAGAGTCATCGTGGCGATGATCATCATAAACCAGCGACCGATCATGGATAGTTTGATTTCAGAATTCATCAGTTCATTGCAGAGCTTCAAGAAGCGCTCCTGCTCGTGAGCTTCCATGCCGAATATTTTAGTGAGCGTCACGCCTGAAATATTCAGAGTTTCCTGGCTTCTATTTGCGACATCGTCTCGACGATGTCTGGTTTCTTTGCGTTGAGCATACATGCGCCTGCCAATCGGCCAGAGCGGCAAAATCATGGCCGGCAGCAGTAAAAGG
>JAIEPM010000338.1 GCA_019748395.1 Candidatus Obscuribacterales bacterium | reverse complement strand
TTGCAGCAAGGCAAATTCTCTCTGCTTGGTTATCGCATGTTCGAAAACAGCCCATATCAAAAAGAGAATGGGCTGAGCGGCGAGTACCTGCCTTTCTGGGAATACCGCCGACTTATTGCCGCTTCCAATTTTCCGGCTCATGCTTTTCCAAGAGATCTTGCCATGATCAACTGGGAAAGCAATGATATGCGCTCTGCAAACATCATCGACCAGCCTCTTTCGGTCGCGGCTCAGCGACTGGCAAAAGCCAAGTATCTGAGTCTTGGTTTTCTATACTGGATGCAAACCGAGATGCCTCGGGATGACGGTGCTAAAGGTTATCCCGAGTTGAAACTTCGCTCTGACATCCTCGGAACAAATGACGGTTTATCAAAGTATCCATACATTCGTGAATCCAGACGTTTGAAAGCTCGGTACACAATAGTCGAAGAAGACATTGCTTGCAGCTCAAATCCAGGGGTCAGAGCCAAGAATTTTTCCGATTCACTGGGAATCGGACTTTATCCAATTGATATCCATGGTCCGCAGGATGTACCTGGTGCAGGACAGGCTACTCGCCCCTTTCAAATTCCAGCCTCGGCTATGGTCAGCCTTGGGCTCCGCAATTACTTGCCTGCTGCCAAAAATCTGGGCACAAGCCATGTCAGCAACGGCGCCTACAGACTCCATCCGATCGAGTGGTCGCTGGGTGAAGCTGCGGCTTTGTTTGCTTATGAGGCTCTTAATGCTAAGACGGATACATGGCGTTTGCTGAAAAATAAGCGCTCTTTGCGCCGCTTACAAAAGCACCTTTTGTCCAGAGGTGTTCCACTTGTCTGGTTCGATGATCTGAGTCCGGAAGACCCGAGCTTCGCCGCTGCTCAATATCTGGCATTAACTCAGCTGATGCCGATGGATACTTCTTCTTTGCAGTTCAGACCGAAATCTCCGCTAACAAGAGCTGAGCTGTCCATTTCTTTGCAACGTTTATTGCGACTTTCGCCTGTGGCTGATAGTTCATGGCAAATCAGCGATTTAGCTGCCGATGACTCACGTTATGAGTCCATAGTTAAAACTTGCGCTCACGGGTTGATGAAGCTGACTGAAGCCGGTGAATTTCGACCGGATTCGCCTGTGACACTGAGCGAAATGCAGGAACTGTCCTCAAATCCTCTTTTGCGCTTTGATTATAAGTCACTGGCTTGCGACTATGTTCAGAGGGCTGATTTCGCAGACTGGCTCTATGCTTTGGCGATTCAGCCTCGCTTTTTTGGTCGTCACTGAAGCTTCTTTGTACTGAGTATTCGGACAAGGCGGATGACGGCATCTGTCGGACCAATCCAACTTGTTGGTGTGTACAGTCGCTGCCTGGCGGGTAGAAAACTGAGTATACAGTTAGCGGACAGAGGACCATGAGCGAGCCCGGGCTAAACTCAGCGAGTTTCGAAAAAAGCGAAAGCCAGCCTGTTTCAAGCGGTCCTCCAAGAGATCCTCTGATTGGCAGCATCATCGATCAGCGCTATGTTGTCCTTGATTTCCTGGGAGCAGGCGCTAGCGCCAATTCATACAAAGTCAAAGACCGCCTGCTTGAGCGCCTGCTCGCGGCCAAGGTTATACATCCGCATCTATTGGACAACTCTTCCGCTTTAGAGCGCTTCAAAGCAGAAGCTGTGACGACTGCGGCTCTTTCGCACGGCAATATTGCCAAAGTTTATTCGCAGGGAACTCTGGCAGACAATAGACCATACATGATTATGGAGTTCATTGAAGCTTGCAATCTAGAAGAGCATCTACGCAAAAATGGTCCTCTGGAGAAAGAACAGTTTTTTGAAGTCTTTTTGCAAATTCTGGATGCCTTGATTTATGCTCATGAAGCCGGTGTTGTTCATCGCGACCTGAAGCCGAGCAATATCATGCTGCTTCCGGACGGAGCTGCTTTTAAGGCCATTCTTCTGGATTTCGGTATAGCTAAGTGTTTGGAACTCGGGGAAAAGCAGGAGCTCACTCAGACCGGCGCCTTGCTCGGCAGTGCGGCTTACATGAGCCCTGAGCAATGCCAGGCTGCAAAAGATATAGATGCTCGCACGGACATTTACACGCTGGCTTGTGTCATGTTTGAGTCTTTAACCGGACGAAAGCTGTTTGAAGCTTCTTCGCAAATGGAACTGATGTACTTGCATCTAAATGACCATGAAAAAACAGCAGCTTCATTGAAGCAAGTTCCACCGGCTCTTTCCGAGTTGTTGGCGAAATGCCTGGAAAAAAATCGAGACCTTCGATTCCAGTCGGCTTCCGAGCTGAAAATGGCTTTGCAGAAAATTGCAGATTCGCAGGAAACTCTGAAAATGAGCTGGCCTAAATCTAAGAGTAATTCCCGTAAACTGTTCCCTGCTCTGCTGCCTTTGATACTGATTCTCGCCGGCCTAATTGCTCTTGCTTTTGTTCTGAATCCGCAAGCCTCTCAGAAAAAAACGAAGGCAATTGCCGCCAATTTTAATAAGCCCAAAATAGCAAGAAAATTTCAGTCCCCTGAGGAGGTCACGATACCGCAAGATGGAGATGCTTTCTCTGCTCTGGTAAAGTCATATTATGATGACCCTGCTTGGGGATTGCCCGCTGCTGAAGTGCTTTTGAATAGATGGAAAGAGCTCTACGACAAAGAAAGCACGTCCGAATATGATCGTCGCGCTGCTTATGTCAAATTTGTTTTGCTTTACGCGACCAAGAACAATAAGGAGCAAGCACTGGCTTATGCCAGGAAAGTTTTTGAATGCGATCTTTGCGGTGGGTACTCGATGGAAGCCCTGAGTCCCCTCGTTGTTATGTATTTGAATGAGAATAAACCGGCAGAAGTCGTCAGCTTAATTCAGGAGCAACTGAAGCGACCGCTTTTGGCTGATTCGCCTGCTCATTCATTCAAGTTATACGGATGGCTCTGTCTTGCCCATTTTCAGCAGGGAAATTATAGAGAAGCAGTAAAATGCGGCGAAAAATCCATGAGGCTTGAAATGAAGCAGCCTGGCGGCTTTGGGCAGGATGGGATTACAAGTCGCTTATTTTATGTAAGAGCTCTGTTAATGAATAAACAGCTTGCGAAAGCTACTGCGATTGCTGCAACCTGCATCAAGTCGGTTCCGGACTCCAATCCGATAATCTATGCCGATACCTGCATTCAGCTGTCCGAACTGTTCATTTATTTTTCGCCTCAGGAGTCCGCAAAGTATAAAGAGATGGCGATGAAAGTATTCCCGAGATTGAGTGCACAGAGATATTCAGAGGGCGTAATTGAAAATTTGAAGTCAAGAATCAGCAGGCTAAAGTGAGGCAGCGCGAATTGTTCTTTTGTCCGGGGTATTTGTGAACGAGCAATCAGGCGACTTTGAAAACAAGAATTCCGGGCAGGAGCTTGAATCCCCGCTCGAATCAATCTTCGACCATCAATACAAAATCATTTCTGTTCTGGGAGCCGGGGGTTCAGGCACCATATACAAGGCGCACGATACTCTGCTTGATCGCATTGTAGCAGTAAAAATCATTCACAAGCATTTACTTTTCAGTCCGCAGGCCGTGGAGCGATTTCGCGCCGAAGGACAGAAAAGTGAAATGCTTCGCCATCCCAACATTGCGCGGGTTCACAAACAAGGAGTATCAGATAGCGGGCGACCTTATCTTGTGATGGACTGCTTGGAAGGAGAATCTCTGGCGGAGTATTTGAGTAAACACGGACGTATCGATGTCGATCTTTTTTTTGATCTTTTCGCGCAGCTGATTGATGCTCTATCTTTTGCGCATGAGCACTCAGTCGTTCATCGCGATCTCAAGCCCGCCAATATAGTCTTGGTGGAGGAGGGCGAGAGTAAGAGAGCCATTATTGTTGATTTCGGTATTGCTAAATTTATAGATCAAGAAAATGAGCAAGGCTCAACACAAACAGCTGCGCTACTTGGAAGCAGCGAGTATATGAGCCCGGAGCAATGCCGGGGAGAAAGCAATATAGATGGGCGTGCCGATATTTATTCATTAGCTTGCGTGATGTTTGAAGCACTGACAGGGCAGCCGCCTTTCAAAGGTGAATCGGCGCTGGATGTTATGTACAAGCACTTGAATGAATCATTGAGCAGGCTGGGATTTCTAAAAGAGCTGCCGCAGGCGATTTCCCGAGTACTGGAAAAGGCTCTGCAAAAGGATCCCGATAAAAGATACCGAAGCATAAAAGAGCTTCGCTTGGACTTTGATAAATGCGCCGAGTCCAGGGACTCATTGCGTCGTGATATGAGCGGGAGGAAGAAGTTTTCTCCGCTTTTTGTTTCGGCAGTCATGTTCTTTTTCCTTCTTAGCGCTTCGCTGTATATTATGCAAACTAAGCAGCATGAAAATGTTCAAAATACAAAGCTCCGCGATTTTAAGCGGGCGGTTTCTCTGCCTGATGCAAGTAGAGCGATCATTCCAAGCAATTCCGGGTTCGTTGTTGATTTGGCAAAGAAATACCTGGACGAGAAGGGTTTTGCCGATGCATTCCTAATAATTTCTCGCTGGAAAAAGAAAAACAAAAATGCCGATTCGCAGGAGCTGGCAGCTGTTGATCTTTATGCTGTCAGCCTGGCGAAACTTCAAAAAAATTTGCCGGAAGCGTTACGCTATGCTGATTCCGTGTATAAAAACGATAAAAATGGTGTGCCTTCGGCAGAGGCTTCCGGATATGTAGCTAAGATTTATCTTGAAGAAAAGAACTATGCCGATGCCCTGAAGTATCTGCAGGAATTTGCGAAAGCTCCTCGACCTTATGACAAAAAACTTTATCCCGTTTATTCTCGCATGCGTTTGAACGAGGCTGATTGCTTGAAAGCTGAGGGGCGATTGGATGAAGCTCTGGCGATTTTTCAAGAATTAAGCGACATCGCAGAAAAAGTAAACGAAGAAGACAGAGTTTATGACAGTTTCTGGCGCTTTCCATACATAGATTGTCTTTGTCGACGAGGAAAGCTTGAAGAAGCGGTGAAGCAAGCAAATCGTTGTATTGAAAATGATGCTTCGGATCCTTCTTTCATGTCTGGAACTCAATGGCAGATCGCAAACATTTTTATGCAGACTCATAATCCGAAAGAGGCGCTTCCATTTTTGCTTGATCGTTGCAAGTTTTTATTGGAAAACTCGAAGCTCAAAGAGTTGGATGAGTGTCGGGAGACAATAACCCAGGCTTATCTCGGGCTTGGGTTCCATAAAGAGAATTATGACTTCAACAAAAAGTTCCTTATACTGAATCTTGGTACTATCAGCAGATTGAAGGTTCTGGAAGTACTCTCGGCGGAGGCGTTTGCACTGGGTTTAGAGGATGAAGGGCTGGCGTATGCAAAGGAGGATGAAACTCTCTGCCGCAAGCAGGTGTTGATGAGCGATTTTGATGCGGGTTCAGCAACTGCGCTTCTCTTCGCTAGCGGTCCTATGAAACTGGTGGAGAGTTATCGCCGTTTGCATATGGACTCCGACGTTTTTGCAGTTCTGGATGACTGGCTGAAGATAGCAGAAAAACATGCTGGGAACAGCATATTTCTCTCGCATTTGTACCTGGCAAAAGTCAATTGTCTTATAGCCGATGGCGACTTCGAGCAAGCCAAAGTTTATACTGACAAAAATATTGTAATGCTTGCCTCTTTGAAGAAGCTGCCCCGGTATTCTAAATCTATTTCAGCGCTGAGCTCGGAGCTGGCTTCAAGCTACTATACGAAGGCGAAGATTTGCGAATTGCAAGCGGACTATCTTGAGGCAGCAAAAATTATGAAGCTTGGGCTTACCGAGTTAGCGTTTGTTCCTGATGCTGCAACGCGGAAAAATGAATTTCTTGTGCAAATGGCTGCTGATTTGGAAGCCGGCGGCAAAATCAATGAAGCGAGAGCAATTTTTGAACCTTTAAGAAAATACTTTCTGCGGGAGAACATTGATTGGGGTACGGAAACTGCGGAGCAGCTTTTGGGCGTGGCCTCATTTTACATGCGGAGGCACGAGATGGCTGTTGCGGAATCTTTATTGCAGAAATCTATCACGGGGCTTGAGAAGAAAAGCGCACTTTATCACCAGGCTTTGTGTCGTTCTTTTTGTTTTCTGGCCAATTGCTATTTGGAACAAAGAAATTTTCCTTCGGCCGACAGGACATTGTCGGCGGCTCATGAGGTGTGTCGACAGTTCCATGAAGATGATTTCTGGTACCATTTGTGCTATCAAATGAGGTGGCAATACAGCTTGCTCATAGGTGATAAAAACGCGAGCAAGGAAAATCAGAAACGTTATCTGGACGGCTTTAAGAACGACGAGCTTGCTAAGGCATATATCACTGCCGATCTGATCATGGCACAGAATCAGATTCCTCTTGAAGAAAGGCTCGCTCTGGCGATTGAAGGATTCAAAAAAATTGAATCTATCAAGCAAAGCTCGGCAGAGTCGAAGTTCGCTCTTCTTCAGCTCCAATATCAACTTTATCTGGCCATGGGAAACCTTAACGAGGCGGAAAAAACTGAGCTGGCAGCAGTAGCGAGCGCATCAGCTATAACAAATCAAATCAAGCGCAATGAGAGTCTTGCTGATCTTTATTATTCTCTGGCTAGAACAAAGCATCTGTCCGGCCAGCTGGAACTTGCCTGTGATAATTGTGAGAGATCTGCTTCGTATTATGAAAAAGTTCAGAAACCGAAAAGAGCCTTGCTGAAAGATGTACTTAAAGAGTGGATTTCGGCCGCCGAGGCTTGCTCTCGAAAATCACAGGTTGCTGCATTGACGGCTCGCTTGTCAAAAGAGTCTTGAGAAATACGCTTTGGTAATTTGCATTTGAGAGTACTTTGGTGGCTGAGTCGGCGAGCATGGAAGAATGAGTGAAGATGAAATTCTGCCGGCGCCTGAGCCGTCATCAGACTGTCCGAGAGAACTTGAGGCAGGCGATATTCTTGATCGCCGATTTAAGGTGCTCGTTTTACTGGGAGAAGGTGCAAGCGGTAAAGTTTATAAATGCCAGGACTCAATCTTGCAACGTGTGGTTGCGGTCAAGATTTTGCATCAGTCATTGTTGAAGGATGCAATCGCAATCGAGCGCTTCCGGCTGGAAGCTTTGACTGGAAACAACCTGCTTCATCCGGGAATATGCAGGGTCTACGCTCAGGGACTGGACGGCCAGGGACGTTTGTACATGGTTATGGATTATCTGGAGGGGCGAACCCTGGCAGAGCTACTTGCTGCTGAAGGAAAATTGAGTCTTGCCGGATTTTTCACGATCACGATGCAGATAGTTGATGCTTTGAAATACGCCCACTCTCAATCTGTGGTTCACAGGGACGTCAAACCTGCCAATGTTATGTTGATTGCGGATGCAGGCGGTGAAAAAGCTGTTTTGATGGATTTTGGTCTTGCCAAAATTCTGTCTGAATTTGCTGGAGCTTCGCAAACTTTGACTAATTCACCGCTTGGGAGCAGCGCCTATATGAGCCCTGAGCAAATCAGAGTCGGTCCGGTAGATGGGCGTTCCGATATTTATTCGCTCGGCTGTGTAATGCTTGAGTGTTTGGCTGGGAGCGCTCCCTTTCAGGGAGCAAGCAATTTTGACGTAATGTACAAACATTTGCATCAATCACTGGCTGAGATTGGTTTCTTGAAAGAAATTCCGCCGCGCTTATCCGGTATTCTGAGGCGCTGCTTGCAGAAAGACCCTGAGCAGCGTTATCAGAGTCTTGTGGAATTGGAAAAAGACTTGAAAGACTGCCTGGAAATGCAAGATACGTTGAATCGACGTTGGAGTCTAAGCAGTTCCGATAGCGGGGTTTCTAAGCCATTGCTTGTTGTATTGTTGTTCCTGGGATTTAGTGGACTATGTGTTTTTCTGCTCTTTCGTCCATCTCATTCTCCGGTTGCTGATGAATTTTACAGAGCAGAACACAGTAAGAGCAAGAAGAAACTGCGCTTGCAAGATCAATATTTGAATGGTTCAAAAATTAATATCGAGAGGATTATTAAGCAGCTGGAGGAGGACGGCCAGGCTGATGAAGTACCGCGACTGCTTTTGTACTGGGATTCGCGATTTGGCGAAAAACAAAGTGTGGACGAAGAAGCGAAAGAATTTGTCTGGAGAAAGCTTTTCAGAATCTATAGATCAAGAAGCGATTTCAGAAGGTCCTTTGAATACTTGAATCGCATTTCCTCCTTGAATCCAAATATTGCAGTTAAAGTTGCAACTGCTCTGGACCGAAGCGAGATATTCAAGCTGGAAGGCCGGTATCCAGATTCGATTGCTTGTCTTGACCAAATACTTAAGGATGAGAAGTCGGAACTGGAAACTTTTAGTGCTCAAGTAGGTTTCAGTGCATTGCTTGAAGCAAAGGGCGATTGCTACAGCGACATGGGTTTAAGGACAGAGGCGCTAAAATTCTATAAAGAAGCTCTTGATGCCAGCAATCAGGCAAATGGGGGAAGGCCTTATTTCGAAAAGAACCCATTGCGCCTGAAAATTGTATGCGAACTGGCAAAGCAAGAACGACCCAAGAGCGAAATTGAAAACGTCTTAAAGCAGTGCCTGGAAGCTGGAAGAATTAAGAAGGAGCCTGTGGCGGCGAGTCAGGTCTATCTGACGATTGCTCGCGCTTTTCGATTCAGGGGGTTTCCGGACGAATTTGTTTACTACATGAGGAAAGCGATTCAAGATGCCGGCAGCTTGGACGAGAAATTTGCCGAGGAAAATGAACTGCTAGACTTCCTTTTTCTGCAAGGGCGAGCAAATGAGCTCAGTGCTTACCTGAAGTCTATTGTGGATAGGTCTAGAAGTCTTGGTGGGCGTGATCAGGTGCTTGGTCTTTCTCTGGTTGCGAATATCTATTTGCGGCTGAAAGAGAATAAAGAGTCGGCATTATTGAGTCGAGAGGCTATCGCGGTTTTACTGCTTGAGCTAAAGAAAAATCCCGGCTTAATTCTTGGCGAGAAGGCTGCTTTGTCTCTAGGTGCTGTAGACGTTTTGGTGCGCAATGAGGACGTTTCCAGTGCTGAGAAAGAAGCTGTCTTGACTGAATTCTTTCGATTTTACACTGCCAGCTGCAGTGAAGGGCACCTGAGACTTATGGATATGCGCATAACGACGTCTCAGCTGGCCGGTAACTTTAGTGCAGCTTTGAAGCTTGCCGATCAATTCGTCAAAGAAGCAGAGGACTGCGGAGAAGCTTTGCCTACCGACCTTTATGCCGGCACTCTCTTCAGAAGAGCAGCGGTTCTTGAGTCGTCCGGCAAAACTGAGCAAGCGATGGCTGACTACAAGGCAATTCTAAAACTGGCAGAGCGCGACGGGCTTGCTCCTTACAGAGCTCGTCTTTCATTTCTTCGTATGGCTATGGGTTGCCGGCGTCTTAATAAACCGGAAAATGCAGCCGAATTTCTTGATCAATTCTCTTCCTCTTTTGGCTCTCGTTACCGTTTGGGACCGCCGTTGAGCGAAGAGGAGCTTTCCGGAGTAAAAATAGGCATTAAGTTTATGCTGGATACGGGGCACAGTGAAAGCGCAATTCAAGTGGCGCGCGCGGGAGTGAGAGAGGTCGATGGTCATTATGGAGAGGAAAGTCCTCAGTCCAGAGAATTGCGTTATTACCTGCTTCTTGCACTCATAGCCGGAAATAAAAAGGGAGAGGCAAGTTCTTTAATTAATGAGATGCTTGCCGAGAGTAAACGGAAAAATTTAAAAGATCAAATCAGTCAAAGTCTTTTGAATTTAAAGAAAAGCTCTTTCCAAAATTGAGGCCCAGCAAGAGTTAATTTTTATGTTTCTCTTTTTCAATTTCTTCCGGACTGCGGCCTTTTTGTAAATCGTTAATTTCAGCTGCCGTGCTGAATCCTTGCTCCATTGCTTTGTCGCTTGCCTGTGCTTTCGGCGTTGCAACACTTAGTGCGCCAACCAGTAAAGCATAACTTTGTTGAAGCATTGCATGTGCAGGGCTGCCCGCCGGGACGCTGCCCATCAAAGAGAGTACATCGCCCAGTGCTGCATTCAGAGATGCGACTTCAGTCCATCTTACGGCTCCGGCTTTAGCCATACCGTATATGCTGAGAGCTTTGCTGCTCAGGCTGCTTGCAAGATTTTGCGCACTGCTCTCGGTAATGGTTTTTGTACTGCCCGCGTTGGAGCTCCAATCTCTTGAATGAACGCTCAGATCATTGGTTATGTAGGTGTCCCGGTCAAGTTCAACGGTACCGTCTCTGTGGATGATAGGACCGTCGTTGAATTTTACGGTGTGGTCGTTTTCGATAACGGTATTTGTTTCTTTAATTGTTGTTCTGTTTGGATCGTCAATGACCTTTGGCGTTTCGATAGTTGTTGTTTTCAAGTCTATATTGATTGTGTCCGTCTTGGGAGCCGGATTAGTCGAGTCTGTCGGAGAAATAGTAGTGATGCTTATTTTACTGTCATTGTTGTTGTTGGCAATGAGCTTTTCCTGATCTTTTATAACAGTACTGTTATCCGTCTGAACCTTCACTTCTACGGCAGGTTTAATTTCATCGTTTTTCACAAACTGTGTACCGCTGCGCCAGTCGTACTTGTAGCCGGGCGGTCCGTCTGTGTCTTGTTTGTCGTGTTTGTGAGTTTCAATGCAAAGTTTGCGTTGATCTATAATCAAGTCGCCGATTTTAAATTTGCCTTCTTCGACTTTGATTGCCGATTGGGAGTCATCTAGTGGTGTTAACTTGCCGTGCTCACGCAGGAAAAGTTTGTCGTCCTTTATTTCGAGCTGAAAAACTTTTCCGTCTTTTGTTTCGACTCGCGCATGATTTTGTTGAACATCGATGGTGCTGCCGTCTTTGAAGATCGTGCGTGTACCGGCTCCCTTGATAGCCAGTATGTAAGTCTGTCCGTCATTTAGGCGGGCGCGTATTTCTTCCGTTCTTTTTTCCAGGTCGCTGTTCTCGTCGGTGAGACCATAGTCATTGCTGCTGAATAAATGCGGAGTTATTTCAAAGGGATTAGTTCGACCATTGTGATCGATTAGTTTGACGCTTTGTCCATCGCGGATAATTTCTTGTCCGTTGTCGAGAATGACGTGCCTCTTATTGTCTTTATCCCATGTGACTGTGTAGCCATCACCTTTTATAATTCTGCTGCCGTTTTCTTCGATAACTGTTTCTTTGCCCTGAATTACCATGGTTCTGTTGTCGCTTTTGTCTACAACGGTTTTTATTTTGCCGTCGGCGTCTTTCTTCTCTAGATGTACATGGCCTGGAACTGCGCTAATTTCGGTTTTTTCATTCTTCTCATTGCTGCTGCTGAATAGATTTTCTGAAATTGCTATCTCTTCAGGCTTTTCGCTCTTGTCGAAGAGCCAGTTCAGGGCTCCTTTCGGCAAGCTGCTTGTATCATCAACACTGCTGACTCGATGTGTTGTTCCACTTTCATAAATATTGGCACTGAAATCGACCTTGCTTTCAGTCTTATTTGTATTGCTTTCAGTATCATCAAATAATTTGTTGTATTCAGCTTTCAATTTTTCTGCTGTTTCGCCTACAACTTTGTCTATGGTCAGGTTTTTATCTGCTGTCTGGTAAATGTTCTCAGCAACTTTGACGAGTTGGGCGCCCATTTTTACTCCGGCAGCAAGACCGCTGAGTGGGCTGGCCATGTAGCTGAGCACACCTGTTAGAGTGGAGTTGGTAGTGCTCACGGCTTTATTCACTACGTCGGAGATCGCGCTTAAGACGCTGCCGTTGTAATTTGTTAAAGGCTGTGTTGGGAGATCTCTCGATTTCAGTTCAGCTCTCATGGCAGCATTTTTCATGAGCTCAGGGC
>JAIEPM010000298.1 GCA_019748395.1 Candidatus Obscuribacterales bacterium | reverse complement strand
GACTCCCTCTGGTTTCTTGCCAACAGAAGCTATGAAACTATATTGAAGACCAGCGAAGGATTCAAAATCGTCGGGCGGCACGCGGGCAAGCCGCGCAGCAGCTAATGCCCCTTCGATAGCCATGCTTTGATTGACATGTTGTATGATATTAGCATTGCGGCTGAAATGGAGTCATTGGATAAATGATAAGCACAACGGCTGCCTTACCAAAAGGGTGGATCGCAGTTGATCCTGATCTACAGACCAATCACGCAGCGCCGACAATAGCAGTGGTAGTTGTATGCATTTTTGTCGGTATCTTTCTTACATACTGCGGATTGCAGCTCACTGGCAGAGCCTGGGTGCCGGTGTTGTGTGGACTAGGTCTTATCTCAACCGGAGTGATGCTTATATACTCACTTATCGAGTACAAGAATTGGTCCTTGTATGCAACGTGGATTTTTCAAACAGCCCAAGCCAAAGCGGCCAAAGTGAAGATATTCCTCTATGACAAGTCTCAAAGTACCAAGTATACCTGCGTAATTGTCGATGGAAGTGGTGAAGAAACAAGCTTCTACGTTCGTCAATATACTCCCGGGACACCGAACTCTATTCCCTCTGACAGTTGGCAGGATGGACGTGTATTTTGCGATCCGATGAACGATCGACCGATCGTCGTTTTTGTTAGAGAGTGCAAAATCTGGTTGGAACCGCAAGGATATTCCCGACGACTGAATCAGGCTAATTGAATGGAAGCGCATTACTGAATCACAACACGAGCGTACTCAGGTTTAGATTGCGCATATTGTTGTTCGCTCTTTTGATCGTGCTTTGGATTGTCTAGTGCAATCGTTGCCGATTCCTTCGAAGACTGGAGTCTGAATATCTTTCTCTTTATTCCGGAAATTTCCTGCGGGAAGTGCTAGCACAGTGGTACCGGCAAATATTTGGTTTTTGAGACTTCTAAATCCGCTTCACTTGCAGAATAGCGCTCTGTACAAAGAATCGCTCAAAACCTGGTGTCCGGCGTTGTTGAAGTGGGATGTGAAATGGTGAGGGCTGTCAGCCATCGGTTTTCTAGCTGGATAGTCTTGCCAGGATGGAATGTACTGGAAGCCTTCCGCTTTTGCCTGTTTAGCTATGTCATTCAACTCGCGATAATAAATGATTGAGTTATCGTAAGCAGGCAGTCCGCAAACTACGAGTTTGCAGTTGATCTTTCGACATTCTTGATTTAGCCTTCGCAGGATTTCGCTGGTTACAGCCATCCGGTTATTGTGAATAGCGATCATGCCTTGAAGTAAGGCTATGTCATCCTGTCCGCGTTGAACTGCAACTGGGGCTACAACTGCTGCTGCAGCCGGCTGAGGGGGCATGGCGACAGGATTTGTGAGTGATGTGTTTTGAGTGGAAATCACAGCTTCTTTTGGCGCAGCGATATCTGCACCGGCTTTTGAAAGCTGCTTCTCTGGTGTTTTGGGCGCAGAAGCAGTGCTGCTGAGATCGGACTTCAAAGGACTGCTTGGTGCCGAAAATGTTTTGCCCGCAGACTCGCCTGAATTCGGGAGCATATCTTCTGCTACGCTGCGAGACTGCGCTATATGCCAATTTCCTTCCGGAAGCGTTTTTAAGAATCTCGACCAGACTGATTGCAGCGGTTTTTCAACAAAACGCATCAAAAATTTGTAGCTCGGGTCGGCATGAAGGTCAAGATCAGCCTTGCTCAAAACAGCCAGAATGCGGCTGTGGCTGCGGAACCAGGCAAAGGACGAATAGAAGCGCGAGTTTTCACCGGCGAACCATTTATCAACATCCTTGAAATCAATCCTGAGCTTTCTTTGATCATCGAGCTCAAATGTCGGTCTTGGCGGATTCGTTCCACCACCGACGTTATCATCGGTATCGCCCAAATGATAAGCAACAATCAGCATGTCCGGTTGCAGCGGCGCAATGTACTTTCTGAAGCCCAGATATTGTTGCCCTGTGCCTGAGCCGGTCATTCCACAATTCAGGACTTCGACATTACGCCCTTCAGCTTGCAATCGCTTTTCGAGAACTTTCGAGAATGTTTTATCCAGAGCGACTTCCAGACCCATAGTCATAGAGTCACCCACCACACAAACTCGTTGAGTACCTGCGGGTTTAGGCAAACGGTAGATTTTGTCTCTGAATCCCAGCGCATTAACTCTAGATCGAGAATAACCTTCGGAGCGAAAGGTCACGTTGTGATTTTCAATATGGGTGTATCCAAGTAATGGATCCGGCCTGGCGACCGTATCCTCACCCACATGAGCAAGCGCGAAGAGTCCTTCCACAAGCGCATAGACTGAGGCAAATGCAAGAACAGAACCAAGAACGCCGACTCCGAAGCTCAAGCAACGGGCACCCAGCGACTTCCCCTGAGGAGCGCTTTGAATTACTTGCTTAGTTTCTTTGTCTTTTAACTCAATCATATGCTCAGAATTGGAAGTAAATGAAGGGGATAGAATGTTGCGGAGCCAGGCCCAGAACCAGAAGAGCGAAACCCGCTAGCAACATGGCTCTGGCGTAGACAGGAGCCTGGAACTGCCTGAATGATTCCGGCAAATGCAAACTCCAGCTAGGATAGTATTTGAGCGCTAAATAGGTCACGGCATAAAGTACAAGCGAAACAGGCAATGTCGATTGCCAGAACAGCTCAGAAACAGGGGTTTCCACAGTGCTTGAAGCACGCAGAGTGAACATGCCCTGGTAAATTCCCATTGCTTCGCCCATGTTATTGGCGCGGAAAACCACCCAACCAATACAAACAAGAATGAAGGTCGAGACTCGCGCCATTGCCGTCCACCACCAGGTTCGACTGGCATTTTTCAGGAACTCGACTCTTTCGATCAAGCTATCAAAAGCTCGATTCACAGCCAGTCCGCTGCCGTGGAAGGCCCCCCAGACAACGAAATGCCAGGAAGCTCCATGCCAGAGACCGCCTAAAAGCATGGTTGTGAGCAAATTCATCGCTGCCGCGGATTTACCCTTTCGCGATCCGCCAAGCGGAATATAAAGGTAGTCACGCAACCAGGTCGACAGGCTTATGTGCCAGCGATGCCAGAAGTCGCGCAAACTTGTGGCGCTGTAGGGCATCATGAAATTTTCCGGCAGCTTAAATCCAAGCACCATTGCCGAACCGCGACCTATATCCGTATATCCGGAAAAGTCGTAGTAAATCTGCAGGGCAAAAGCCAGAACGCAAACCCATGTATCGAAGGTACCCATTGCAGTCGGTTGAGCAAAGCCTGCCTGAGCAAGGGGAGCAAGATTGTCGCCCAGAGCCACCTTTTTGAACATGCCCTGCATGATCAGAAGAAAGCCTTCATTGAACAGTTTTTTGTCGAACTTGGCGTTTTTCTCTAGTTGTTCTTCAAAGTCCTGAAAGCGCTTAATCGGCCCGGCAATTTGCGATGGGAAAAAAGCAGCGAAAAGTCCAAAGCGCACAGGAGAGACCATGGGCTTTGCGCCTTTGAAAACATCGGCTAGATAATGGATAAACTCAAAAACAAAAAAGGAAATTCCCAGAGGCAAAATTATCGGCAGTTCGGAAAAAGCACCGGCGGGCAATGCCGCAAGATTGAAGAGATGCTGAAGCTGAGCATAGGACGAACGCAGCGATTCCAGAATGAAATTCGTGTATTTGAAAAGTCCCAGACAAAACAGGTTAATGCTTATACCGGCAATAAAAACCAGGCGGCGCGAAGGCAGTGTTTTCGCCCGCGCTAAAAGAAGTCCCAGCAAGTAATTGACTGCTGTAAGCCCAAATAGAAGCAATCCGTAGACTTTCATCCAGCTCATGTAGAAGATGTAGCTGGCCACAAGCAGGATCAGGTGACGAACTCGCGCCGGTGCGACCCAGTAAAGCAAGGCCACGAGCGGCAGGAACAACAAATAAGTGAAGCTGTTGAATAGCACCGGGCAACTCTCTCCAAGACATTCAGATCATCTATTAGAAGAGGAGCTCTAGCATTGAGCCAAACTCATCTTGGATACCCCGGAGCATCGCCTCGAGAGCTGGGCTCAGCACAGATTTACGGCGCCGGCGCCACCCACTTGACAAGACACTCTAATATAAAGAATCTCATATCAAGCGCCGCCTAAAATGAAACTCAGTCGATCGACGTAGTCAAGCGCTATATTTAACCGAGCAAATATACTTTCGGCGATCCTCGCATAGATTAACTGTGTATACTGTTCTAATCTAAAGTTTGAAATCGGTAAGCACCACTGGTGATACCGCGAACAGCCGCACTGCTTCGCGTTCACCGGAGCAATATTTGGGGCATTTATGCAAGTGCTCCTCTGATTTTTCGCGGCAACGGGCATCATCATAGCGAGGTAAGGGTCATGTCAATCCGATTCCAATCACGGGTCGTTTTGAGCGGATATGTTAGTTGCAAATCCGACGCGAAACAACATGGACAGACGGAAAGTCGCCGCAACTCACCGGACCTCTATGTTTTAAAAGATCTGACCGGCATGCCGTATATTTCAGGTTCGAATTTCAAAAATTTTTTGAGACGACAGGTAGAGTCACTTATCAAAGAAACTCTCGGTCCGGGATTTTCCTGTGATTCCTTCAATCGTGATAAGGCTTGCTTACGACTTGGTGAATCAAGAGCCGACGAGGGAGTGTACTTGAAAGATTTGCTTGCGCGCTGCGGAGGAAACGAAGAGCGATTGCTTTCTGAAATCGAGAAACACACCTGTATAACTTGCAAACTATTCGGCTCACAAATTGTGGAATCTCAAATCACCGCAGATGATCTGAAACCATCAATCTGGAGCGCACAAGTGAAATTGAGAAAGAAAAACGATCTGCTTGAACAGGAAATCAGCGAATCGACAGTCCCCGAGAAGTTTATGATCAGAGTAGTTTTGAACAACTGCGAAGCTTGGCAGCGCGGTCTGTTCATAATGGGATTGAGCCGGGCGCAAAACAAACTGATCACTCTCTCCACAGGCAGGAAATCCGAACAATATATCGCCGCCATTGACGATTTATCGGTCCGCTCGCTCGAATCCGCCCGAGATCTATACTCACGCCTTGCCAACTTAGAAGCCACCGACGGCGAAGAAGTAACAACAGAACAACTCCAATTCTGGATCTCGTCTTTGCGTGATTTCCTGAAGAAAGCCGCCTCATTCGCCCTGGCTTCCTGAAGTCGATAAGAAAGCAGACATTCGCAGTGAAGGGCGACGCACGGCGTTCGCCCCTAGCAGATGCTTTTGGGAACTAAAACGCCCGATGCTTAGATCTTGCGACAAGCTTGGATTCTAGGGGTGCTGCCATGCGCCCCCCTGTTTTTGCCTACTTTCGCTCTTTTGACCAGCGCGTTTCTATAAAATAGCCCCGCCGACTTAACAAAGCCCCCTCCTGCAGGGAATGCATCCTTCTTTTGGGAAAGATGATATCCTTGGCCCGCAGGCGTTTATTTGCAGCAGGCAAGCCGAGGAAAAATCTTGAGCGCGCAGAGAATATTGATAGTTTTTTCAGATACCGGCGCCGGACACCGAACAGCGGCGAATGCTATCAAATCTGCAATCATCGAAATTTGCCAGGAGCGCAATACTGACGCTCCGGATATCGTCATGGAAGACATTATCGAAGAGAGCAACGCCATTAATCGCCTCTTCGCTCATACTTATAACCGCATCCTGAAAAAACACCAGGAATGGATGAAATACTATTTTGAGCTGATCGAATGGATCAAGCCGAATGAATCAAACATAGGCTACAGGCTCTCCTGCTCATACACAAAAAAAGTGATCGAGCAAATCGAACCAACTTTAATTGTTTCGGTTCATCCCATGGTCAATCATTTTCTAGCTCGCGCCTTGAAAGACATGGGTTTATCCGATCGGGTGAAACTGATCACCGTGCTTACCGACCCTAACGCCAACCTCTGGACCGGCTGGGCATGCCCCGACGCCAGCCTGACCATAGCACCCAATGACATTGCACGCGACAAGCTCGTGCAGTTTGGTCTCGATCCGGCCGGCATCAAAGTCATCGGAATGCCTATTCTGCCTGAGTTTCTAAAGCCGCCCGTAGAATCGAGAGAGGAGCTTCTCAGCCGATTAGCTCTAGATCCCAAACAACTTACGGTAACAATAACAGCAGGCTCGGCCGGCGGCGGCAACATGCCGCAAATTTATCAAGCCTTGCAAGAAACGCGCCGCTCGACGCAGGTGATTTTCATTTGCGGCAAAAACGAAAAATTGAAAAAACACATGGAAAAAATCAGCAGCCAATCAAGGCTCAAAACTGTGGTTTTGCCATTTACAAAATCCATGTCGGACGGCATGAATGCTTGCGACCTGCTTGTAACTAAAGCCGGAGGACTGACTACTTTTGAGGCAATTGCGCGCCGTTTGCCGATGGCGATTGATCTCTTGACTGAACCGATGCCGCAAGAAGCAGGCACCGTTGATATTTTGCTTGAAGCCGGGCTGGCAAAAGCAATTCGTCAAGCAGAAGACATTCTCCATATTGTCGAAGGCCTGCAGCCGATGCCGAATCGACTAGAACAACCGCTGCCCAAGCTTCACAGCCTGGATCGCGTGGATGCCGTTTACGAAATTGCCGAGCAGATCTTGAGTTTCTTAGATAAGAACTAAGCTCTGTCGCGAGAACCTCGAAACAGAGCTTAAAGTACTTAATTCAGCGTTCTTTCTTAGATGCGAATTTCCTGAATAATCCCGTCTTTGACGAGAATTTCGCCGCCTTCAAGACGCTGGAAAATGTTTTCGCCGACGCGAACATCAATCGGATTTTCGACTGTGAATTGCGTGACAACACTGCCAATCGGCAATTCATTAAGAGCATTGCTCTGCTGTGTCATTTCGTCCTTCAATTGCATCAAACGAAGCTTTTCGGCTTCAACTTGCTGTCGAATGGTCTCAACCTGAGCCTTCACTTCCGGAGGCATCGGCTGCGGGCTGCGCTTTTCAATATCTGAAATTGCGCGCTTGCCCTTGAATTCAAGCTGCTGGAGTTCAGCATCGATTTGCTGCAAATTGCGATTGATTTCGGCAGCTACCTGACCTTTAAAATTCTCGGTCACAATGGCTTTAACTTGAACCTGTCGCATTAGTTGAATGGTCTCAACCATTTATACCTCCCGGTCTTCAGACTGACGAAACTGCAGCAAATGGACGATAAGTTTAGCAGATAGCAGTTAATGACATCAGAAAGATGGTGCAACTATGTCAAATCAAGCCGGAAGCTGAGATTTCCGCAGTCATAATTCGATATACTTTACACATTCAATGCGCATGTCCCGGTATTCTGGCATCCAGTTACTTGGCATCGTAATTACGTCTAAGCTTTACAAGAGGAAGATTGAGATGGGCAATTCTGCAGACAGTGGTCTGGCGCAAACAACGAAAACAGGCGCTCTGAGCCATGTGCTGGGACAGTATGAAAGCCTGGTAAAAGCTGAGCTTAATGAATTGGCAGCAAAGCGCTTCGCAGAACGACTCTGGGCGCAGGATGCCGCTTTGTGGACTTCAAAAGACGAATCTCAATGGTTGGGCTGGCTCAATATAGTCAAGGAACAATTAAGCAATATCGCCCAGTTTCAAGAACTGGAAAAAACTATCAAAAGCAAGAATTTTGCTCACGCGGTTTTGCTGGGCATGGGCGGAAGCAGCCTTTGCGTTGAAGTCATGCGTCAGACCTTCGGTTCGAAAACCGGCTACCCGAGCATGCTCGTGCTTGATTCGGTAGTACCGGCACAAGTGCAGAGCATACGCAAACAAATCAATCCGGCAAATACTCTCTTCATCGTCGCCAGCAAATCAGGCAGCACCACAGAACCAAATGTGCTCTGCCAATACTTTTTTGATGAAACAAAAAAGCTTATCGGCGAAAAGGCGGGCGAGCATTTCATAGCAATCACAGATCCCGGCTCATCTATGGAGAAAAGAGCTAAGGACTGGAACTTCGGACATATTTTCTACGGCTTGCCCAGCATCGGCGGTCGCTTTTCAGCTCTCTCAAATTTTGGTATGGTGCCGGCAAGCGTCATGGGCATCGATGTAACAGCGCTCTTGCAGCATGCAGACGCAATGGTTGAAGCCTGCAAATCAGCCGACCCGAACAGCAATCCCGGTGTTTTACTGGGCACCATCCTTGGTGTGCTCTCCAAAAACGGCAGAGACAAGATAAGCATTGTGACATCGCCGGCAGTGCAGAGCTTGGGCACCTGGCTTGAACAATTGATTGCAGAAAGCACAGGAAAAGATGGCAAGGGCATCATCCCTGTTGCCTCGGAAACACTTTCTCCGGCAGCAGATTACGGCAACGATCGACTTTTCGTTTACGTGCGCCTCAGCTCGAAACCGGATGCAGAACAAGACAAGAAAATCGCAGCCCTCGAAGCGGCCGGACAGCCGATTGTTCGCATCGAAATGCCCGATATCATCGACCTCGGCGCTGAGTTCTTCCGCTGGGAGATAGCCACGGCGACAGGCGGAGCGATCATCGGCATTAATGCATTCAATCAGCCGAATGTGCAGGAGAGCAAAGATTTCACTAAAGAATATCTTGCCGAATACGCAGAAGAAGGCGCATTGCCTGAAAATAAATTGCTCTTGATCGAGGACGGCTTTGAGCTCTTCGCCGACGACGAAAATGCAAAAGCCCTGAAACAGAAAGCAGGCAGTCCCGAAAGCATGTCAAAAGTTCTGGCGGCACTTCTTTCTGAACTGAAAGCCGGAGATTATTTTGCAATCAATGCTTATGTCGAATGCTGCCCAAGACTCGAAAGCAAACTACAGAGAATTCGTGATTACGTCATGCAGAAACACAAAGTCGCTACAACAATCGGTTTTGGTCCCCGCTTCCTTCATTCCACAGGGCAGCTGCACAAAGGTGGACCAAACAGCGGTGTATTCCTGCAAATTACCGCCGACGAGAAAGAAGATATCGCGATTCCAGGCGAGAGCTTCGGATTCACGGTTTTGAAAGAAGCCCAGGCTCTCGGTGACTTCAAAGCACTGTCTTCCCGCAAGCGCAGACTATTGCGCATTCACATTCCCGCAGATGTGGACGGCGCACTCGATAAGCTGTTTGCAATCATAAGCAGCTGCGAGAAATAAGAAACTCTCACGTCTTCCTGCAAGCAAGATAAAACGATGATGCAGCAGACTGATGAAGTCGAGGGAATTAGACTCCTTACGGTTGGTCATTCCATCTATCCTATGCTCGATTTTATCGAGCTTATTCGCTTGCATGGAATCGAAGTCATAGTAGACGTGCGCAGCAATCCCTACTCGCGTTATGCCACGCACTTTCACGGACCATTACTGAAAAAGTCGCTTGCAGAAAAGCATCTCAAATACGTTTTTCTCGGGGCTGAACTTGGGGGTAAACCGAAAGAGCAAGAGTTTTACGATCAAGACGGCCACCTCAATTACGAAAGACTTGCAAACTCAACGAAGTTCAAAACAGGCATGGATAGACTGGAAAAGGGACTCTCTCTTTATCGAGTCGCAATTATGTGCGGCGAAGAAGACCCCGGCAATTGTCACCGACACTTATTAATATCGAAAGTCGCAATTCAAAAGGGCTACAAAGTAAGCCATATCCGCAAAGGCGGAACGCTACAAAGTTACGAAGAATTGCTTGCCCTAGAAGAAGAAAGTGATGGTCATACTCAACTGACTCTATTTGGAGAGTCAAGTGAAAAACAAAAAGCGAACCGGCGGTCAAGATCCAGAATACGTGATTAGTCCTGCTATCAACAGTCGGATTAAAAACAGTCCGGCTTCAGCTGTGAATTTCAAGCGGTCCTGGCTGATAAGAAGATCAATATTCCGCAAAATCGAAAAGGAGAAACTCCGAATCGGACCTGGCAGTCAAAACAAGCCCGGCAGATTTAGTCACGGACAGTCCATCTCCGGCACTCAGCTGCAACTCGTTTACGGATATGCGGCCTTTCACCACCTGAATCCAGGCTTTGCGACCGGCATCTAGTTCGGCGCCGATGATTTGACCGGCATCTAGACGACAGGCGCGAATGACCGCGTTTTGATTTATTTTCAATCCCTTTGCCGGATTAGCTGAGGCTACTTCAATCCAGACATTATGTTCTTGTCCAAGCTTTTTTTGCTGGTAGCTTGGCAGCAGACCTTTTCTTTCCGGAAATATCCAGATCTGCAAAAGATGAACTTCCTGCTCTGCCGATTTATTCCATTCACTGTGCAGAACACCGGTTCCCGCAGACATCATTTGAATTTCACCGGCTTTGATCGTCGAGCCGTTACCCATACTGTCTTTGTGCTCAAGTTCACCGGAAACAACATAAGTGAGTATTTCCATGTTCTCGTGAGGATGCATCGGAAAGCCGCTTTTTGCAGCGATGAAATCCTCATTGATCACACGCAGTGGGCCAAAATGAAGATGCCTGTTATCGCGATAATCGGCAAAAGAAAAAGTGTGTTTGCTATCCAGCCAATCGGTCTGAGTTTGACCTCGCGCCCCGGCCTCTCTTAAAGTCAGCATAACTTGCCCTCCCGGGTCCAAGTGCTCAGCGAAACTCTTTTCCATTCAGCACTTAGCTAACCCTAGAGTTAATAATAGACCGGTCGACTAGTTTCGTCAAGTCCCCCTTTATTTGGACAGCGGCGCCTTCCGCCAGGAAGATCAAATCCGACTGACAGAAGAGAGCAAAGAGTTCTCTTTTATAAGCCCTTTCGACATTGCAAAATACGGATTGCCGCCATCGCCGCACCAAAGCCGTTGTCGATATTGACGACAGTAAGACCGGCCGCACATGAATTGAGCATGGTCAACAGAGCAGCCAAGCCCTCAAAGGCTGCTCCATAACCGCTCGAACAGGGACAAGCAATGACGGGAGCCTTTAGCAATCCGCCGACCACGCTCGGCAAAGCTCCATCCATACCGGCAATAACAATACAAACATCAGCTCGACTGAGAGTATCCAGATGCTTCACAATGCGGTGCAAGCCTGCCACCCCGACATCACTTATCAAAACGGATTTAATCGCAGCGGCTTTCAAGGTCAGCTCAGCTTCTGCCGCAAGCTTCAAATCGGCTGTCCCGGCGGTCAAAATCGCAACAGATCCCAGAGCCGAATCGATGGCTGGAAATTCCCCCCAGATAAGCATTTGAGCATCCGGGTCATAAACAGCCTCCGGGTCCAACTCGAGAATCGCCGCAGCTTGCTCGGCCGAAGCTCTAGTCGCCAGCCTCAGGGCTGCATGAGGCTTGAGCCGGCCGGAGATCTCAACTATCTGTGCAGCTGTTTTTCCAGGCGAATAAATAACTTCGGCATGCCCCTGCCGCAGCTGCCTGTGATGATCGATCTTAGCAAAGCCCAGGTCTTCAAAAGGCAGGTGCTTAAGCTCATGCATTGCAGCTTCAATGGTCAATTCGGATGATGCAACTTTTTGAAGCAGCTGTTTCAAACGCTCTTCTTGCATTCAATAGCTCTCATAAGATAAAGACTTTTCCTGGAATTTCTTTGAGCCGGGAAAAGAAATCGGCCTTATTCTACAATGTAAAAATCGAAACTAATGAAAAGTGAGCCATTTCATGAATGAAAAAGCAACGGATGAAAATTGCAGGGAGCTTTACACATTGCCGCGCAAGAATTTTCTAGATGGAATTTCAGTCGCAGCACCTTGCCCTGTTAAATGGGAAGAGATGGAGGGAGACGAAAGAAGCCGATTTTGCGCCGATTGCAAACTTCACGTTTTCAATATTTCAGACA
>JAIEPM010000396.1 GCA_019748395.1 Candidatus Obscuribacterales bacterium | reverse complement strand
GATTGACACTTTGATCCTTAGAATCTAGGGATTCCTTATATAGAAAGGAATGGGATTTCCGCGACTCTCATTGCAAGCTCAGCGTTTTTTCATCTACAGGTGGCGGGAACTCATTGAGGCAAAGCAAATCAGGTATGATTTTGCTGCGGCAAAAGGAGTTCTACTTGAAGTCTTGCAGGAATTCGGCGCATTTTTATAACAGCCTGGCTTTCATATCGACTTTGCTTTTCGCGGTCTTTGCAATGCAAGCCTGTTCAAATGCAAGGCCTGGTCCTGAAAAAGACACGCTTCGCATCAACTTAGGCGCCGAACCACCCGGCATGGACTGGCACGTCAATACCGACAACACATCTTTCGATGTTGTTTGCAACATGATGGTCGGTCTGACCCAGTACAAGAACGATCTTTCAGTGGAGCCGTCATGCGCTGAGAGCTGGGACATACTGGACAACGGCAAGCGTTATGTCTTTCATATACGTCCGGACGTAAAATGGAGCGACGGAAAGCCCGTGCGCGCACAAGATTTCGAGTATGCCTGGCGACGCTTGCTTGATCCGAAAACCGCGGCACCCTATGCATTCTTTTTGTACGACGTCGACAATGCTTTCGAGTTCAATACAGGAGCTATAAAAGACGGCTCCAGGCTCGGTGTGCGCTCTATTGATGATCGAACATTTGAAGTACGCCTCAAAAAACCGGCCTCCTATTTTTTGACTCTAACAGCAATTTGCGCATCCTTTCCGATGCGCCGGGATATTGTCGAAAAGTATGGAAACCGATGGACTGAAGCAGAACATATGGTCGTGAATGGTCCTTTCTATTTGAAAGACTGGAAACACGAATACAAAATCGAGCTTGCCGCAAATCCGCTATATGTGGGCGGCATGCCCAAAATCAAAAAAATCAAGATGTTCATGATTCCCGAACAGGCAACGGCTTTTGCTCTTTACGAAAACGATCAGCTGGACTACATCGATAACAGAAGTTTTCCGACTCCTGATGTTTATGAATGCAGGAACTCACCTGAATATCATAATTTTCCGCTGCTCAGAAACAACTATATCGGTTTCAATGTTACAAAAAAGCCCTTTGATGATAAGCGAGTACGGCAGGCTATAAGCGTTTCACTGGACCGAAATATATTCGGCAAAATTTTGCGCCGCTCGGAAAAAGCGTCTTACACCTGGATCCCGGAAGGAATGCTCGGTTATTCGAAAAACTCAGGACCGACATTCAATCCCGAACTCGGCAAGCAATTGCTTGCCGAGGCCGGCTATCCCGACGGCAAAGGATTTCCGCAAGTTTCCATTCTTTACCCGACCAGAGAGGACGCCAGGCTTGTGATGGAAGCAGTACAAGATCAACTCAAGCGTAATTTAAATCTGCATGTAGATCTGCAAAATATGGAATGGAAAGTTTATTTGAGAACTCTGCGTAAAGACGCGCCACCCATTTTCAGATCTTCCTGGGGGGCGGATTATCCCGACCCGGAAACCTTCGCCAACATGTTCACCAGTCATAACGGCAATAATGATACGAAGTGGAAGAACGCCGCTTATGACAAACTGATTGATCAGGCTGAAGGAGAGCAGGATCAATCAGTGAGAGGCGCGCTCTATCAAAAAGCGGATCAAATGCTTTGCAAAGAAGAATCAGTAATTGCCTGTACTTATTTAGCAACACAGAACATCATGACCAAACCCTGGGTAAAAGGCATCGCCATAAATGCCCTTGATTTGCAGTTTTTGAAAGATGCGGAAATCAACAACAATTGGCGCCCCTAAAAAACGAGCCGGCAACGCTTGCAATCAACAGCATTTAGCCATTATAGTAATGGCTGAGTAAATCTAAATCACTGTTTGCTTACACAGTTTCGACTTTGCTCAAATTGCGTATTAATGCAGCCTGAAAAGAAAAAAGTTCAAATTTAACTCGACTGCGAGCGTAGACACAAAGTAACCGCAAAAAACGGCTTATTTATGTCAATTTGGATGGATTAAGCAATGCATAGGGTAAGAAGTTTTAGGCATCCCGGACTCCAAACATAAAATGAACAACGACTCTGGCAAAAAGGTCAAAAGCTTTCTGGAGCAGGTCCAAAGACTGCGCCGGAACCTGGATGCCAAGCCGCTTTTAAGTTCAGAACAGCGCCGCTCGCTAAAACTCATTCACTACGGATTCAAGCGCGCCAAGAAAGAAAGCAAGCAAGACCTGCGGCTGCTTCCGGAGGCTCTAAGACAGCTAAAACCAAGAATTCAACCTAGCTTTGCAGTATTTTCAGAAAGAGGCGAACTCAGCTATTACAGCGATAATCTAAAAAACATTCTGGAAACAGAACCTTGCCGAGAGGTCTTTTTTCAAATTGAAAATCGCCCTGCAGCTGAGCAAACAGCAACAAATGAATTGCCCTGGCTGCAAAGTCAAAAAGACGAAGAGCTTTTTGCAGCACGAATTTTGTACGAGCACAAACCTAGCCAGATGAGAAAGTGGCTTTCCTGTTTGCAAAGTAAATTACATCCGGCAGTCAAAGAGAAAAAATCAAATAATTATTTTGCTGCTTGCCTGCAGGATTTAAGCGAAGAAGCTCAAATGGAAGTCTCGCTGGCAAGCATCTGCTTTGCAATGGAGAATGAAGTTTCAAACCTTGATTCTCTGTCTCAACAACTCGAACAACTGAATCAAAGCCTTGAAAAACAGGGTTTCTGGCAGGAAAGCGAAGAAGAGTTTTCAGCACCGCGCACAGGCGAAAGACCACCTTGCGAATTCGAAGATTCAGATACGACAAGCCGGAAAGTTCTGATTGTCGATGATCTGCCCGTCAATCGAAAAATTCTTTCTTTGCGCTTGAAAAAACTGAATCTGGAAAGCGATTTTGCTCAAAATGGTCCGGAAGCAATTGAAAAAACTCTGAGCGGGAATTATGCCCTGGTTTTTCTTGACTGCGATTTGCCGGTCATGGATGGAATTGAAACTTGCAAACACATCAGACAGGGAGAACTCAGCAACGGGCGCCATGTTCCAATTGTCGGCTTGAGCTCCTCTTCAAAAGAGCGGGAACGCGAGCGCTGCCTTTCAGCCGGAATGGATGAATATATAGATAAAGGAGCAAGCCAGAATCTTCTGAAAGAAGTCATTGAGTGGTGCAGGCAAAGAAGTCGCGCCAAGGATGAAGCAGGCATCTCGATTGACGATTACGAAGAGGAACTCGACATCTCAGCGCTCAACAAAATCTACACAAAAGAAGAACTTTCCGAATTGCTTGAACTGTTTATAAGTTCGACCAACACGCTGATGCGCTGCCTGAGAATGAGCATGGACAGCCGCGATTTGCGCTCAATCGGACATTTTGCCTATTCGCTCAAGGGACCGCTTTCTTCTCTGGGACTGCAAATCAGCAGCAAGCTGACAGCCAGACTGACCGATGCCGCAGAAGAAAGTCAGTGGGAAGAAGCCGACGATTACTATTTGATGCTGAGCAAAAACTGCGAAACCGTAAGACAGCAACTCAAAGAACGTGCTCTCAAGAGCTGAGCTGAGCTAAGTTAATTCATTCTCCGCTCAACAAATGAAAATCGCCAAGGCAGCCGCTCTGTGCTATAAGTAGCCAGAGTTTCCCGGGCGGACCTATATGTTATTGCTGGTATTCAAGAGAGCTCTTTCCGCCATTCCGGTCCTATGGATCGTCGCCTCGCTCACATTTCTAATGGTCCGTATCGTACCGGGCGGTCCCTTCGATCTGGACAAAGCCCTGCCACCGGAAGTGGTGGCAAATATCAAAGCCAAGTACCAGCTAGACAAACCTGTTTTAGAACAGTACGGAATCTATATGGCCAGACTCTGCCGCGGCGACCTCGGCGTTTCATATAAATACGCCAACCGCACCGTAAACGACATTCTTGCCGATGCCTTTCCGGTCTCAATGCAGCTGGGATTGCTCGGTCTTTCACTTTCAATTTTAGTCGGAGTACCGCTGGGCACGGCGGCGGCTCTGAAAAGAGGGTCCTATCTGGACGGCATTTGCATGCTGATTGCCGGTCTTGGTGTTTCAATACCGGGATTTGTCGTGGGCGCTCTGCTCATATTTGTATTCGGCATCTGGCTTAAGATTCTGCCTGTCGCACTTTGGGAATCATGGCGTCATATGATCTTGCCGGCCCTGACCCTTTCAGCCAGCCCAACTGCTTATCTTGCCAGACTTACAAGAGCCAGTGTTCTGGACGTGCTCGACCGCGATTATGTAAGAACAGCCCGCTCTAAAGGACTCAGTTACTGGCAGACTATAACGGCCCATGTGCTCAGGAACGCGCTAATTCCCGTAGTTACGGTTCTTGGACCGCTGACTGCCATACTTGTGACCGGTTCTTTCGTAGTCGAATATATTTACGCAATACCGGGCATGGGTCGCTTTTTCATCACTGCAGTTTCAAATCGCGATTACGACCTGATCATCGGCACCACACTGGTTTTCGGAGTGCTTCTGATCATCACAAACACAATCGTCGATATTGCTTATATGCTCCTTGATCCTCGCATGAAAGTAGAGGGCTGAAAATGTCCGGCAAAAAGCATTACGGACTCTGGAGTGAAGCCTGGATGCGCTTGCAAAAAATGCCGCGTGCGATGTTTTGCTTCTGGATTATTCTCGGACTTCTGCTCCTTTCTCTTTCATCCTGGCTTGGTCTCAACCCGACAGCCTACGGCTTCGACCAGACCGGCAACGAGATTCTTCAAGGACCTTCCGCAGCTCACCTTATGGGAACCGATGAGCTGGGACGGGATTTATTCGCCCGGGTAATTTACGGAGCTAGACTTTCAATAGCAATTGGATTCAGCGTCGCCGGTATAGCATTTATAATCGGCACCATATATGGTTCGATCGCCGGATTTTACGGAGGCAAAATAGACAGCCTTCTGATGCGCGGCGTAGATATCGCTTACGCTTTGCCTGATTTGCTCGTGATGATCTTGATCGGCGTGCTGGTCGGCAGAGGCACAGCCGGAATTCTTTTGTCACTTGGACTGGTCAGCTGGATGGGCACGGCCCGCCTGGTTCGCGCTCAGCTTTTGCAGTTACAAAGCGAAGAATTTATCGATGCCGCAAAAGCGGCCGGTCGCAACACTGCCGAAATCATTATCAAGCACCTGCTTCCAAACGCGATGGGTCCCATAATTGTGGCACTGACTTTCACGGTTCCCTCGGCCATACTATCCGAGTCGACACTCAGCTTCATCGGCCTGGGACTTTCGCCTCCGGCTTGCAGCTGGGGCACTCTCGCCTCGGACGGCTGGCGTTCTTTGCGAACTCACCCTCATTTAATTTTCTTTCCCAGCCTCTTTATCTTCATCACCGTGCTTTCATTCAATCAACTCGGCGACGCGTTGCGCGATGCTCTTGACCCAAGAAGCCGAAAGCGCTGAATCCGGTCTGGAACAAATTTCAAGATTCAAGCAAAATCAATGCGATTTTAGTGCTTTTAGAGCCCATTGGGCGTACAATTTATGTCCTTCGACTATCGATTGGATTAAAGTTGCCAGCTGTGACAGGTCAAGCAGAAGGAAATGCAGCAAGAATAGCCGTCCTGGGAGCCGGGAGCTGGGGAGCAACTCTGGCACGGGTTCTGGCGCTGGCAGGTAAAGACGTGCGCCTCTGGACTCACCAGGAAAGCAAGGCTCGTGTGCTGCAGGAAACAAGGCACATTGACAAGCCGCTCAAAATGGACCTGCCTCAATCAATTCTTGTCAGCTCAGATCTTGAGAAGTGCTTAAAAGACCGGGACCTGATTCTTTTTGTTTGCACATCGCAAAGCATGCGTACTGTTGCAGAGCAGGTCAAAACTCAACTCAAATCTTTGACTGCAGTTAAAGCCGGTCGCGCAAGTCAGGCCAAAAGCGAATTGCCGGTGCTTCTGAGTGCCGCCAAAGGTCTTGAGCTGGAAAGCTTCTCAAGAATGTCCCAGATACTGGAAGAGGTCATGCCTGAATTTCCGGTAGCGGCTCTTTCCGGACCGAATCTGGCGCTTGAAATTTTAAAAGGACTGCCGACTGCATCTGTAATTGCCTGTAAAAGCGACAGCGTTGCAAAGTACGCTCAGACAGCCCTGACAATCCCGACACTTCGAATGTATTCAAATACAGACATTATCGGAGTCGAACTGGGCGGATCATTCAAGAATGTTATTGCAATTGCAGCAGGTGGTCTGGATGGCATGTCACTGGGCACAAATGCTAAAGCGGCTCTGATTACAAGAGGGCTGGCCGAAATGACACGTATGGCAACAAGCCTGGGAGCCAGAGCCAATACTATGGCAGGGCTTGCGGGTCTGGGAGATTTGATGGCAACCTGCTCGAGCGAACTATCAAGAAACTACAGGCTCGGCAAAATGATTGCCCGGGGAAGCAGCCCCGAAGACGCGATCGCAGAACTTGGAGCTGTGGCCGAAGGCGTTAACACAGCCAGTGCACTTTGCCAGATGGCCGCCAAAATGAAGATTGAACTTCCGATTGCCATGCAAGTTGAAGCCGCTCTCAAAGGCGATCTCAGCCCGCAAAAGGCAATTATGAATCTGATGACTCGTCCCCTGGTTAGTGAGTAGGTGCAACGTGAGCAAAAGAGTATTGATGCTGTCCTGGGAATATCCACCCCGCATAATCGGCGGACTGGCCCGGGTGGTGGCCCAGTTATCCTGGAAAATGGCCAAACAGGGTTGGGAAGTACATGTGGTCACAGCCGATCATCCGGGTTCGCCGGAACACGAAATCGAGCACGGAGTTCATGTTCATCGTGTTAAAACTCAAACAGACCCGACTCCGGATTTCCTGACCTGGGTACACAGGCTCAATTTCGGCTTATTGCAATATGCAATCGAATTACATCGAAAAACACCCTTCGACATTGTGCATGCTCACGACTGGATGGTCTGCGACGCAGCCTGGGTAATGAAAAAAGGTTTTGGTGTGCCGATGGTTGCGACCATGCATGCCACGGAAGCCGGTCGCATGAAAGGCATACATACAGACCTGCAGCGTTACATCAACCAGATGGAATGGCGCCTGACTTTTGAAGCCTGGAAAGTTATAGTCAACAGCCAGCATATGCAGCAAGAATTGCAAAATCAGTTCAAAATGCCTCAGGACAAAATTACAGTGATTCCCAACGGCATCGACCCGGAAGTATTCGATTTCGAATTCGACGCCCGCCCTTTGCGCAATCAATTTGCCTCCGAACACGAAAAAATCGTGCTTTTCGTCGGACGCATGGTTCTGGAAAAAGGCGTGCAGGTGCTACTGCATGCGGTGCCATCCGTCGAATATGAATGCCCGGGCACAAAATTCCTCTTTGTCGGCACCGGCTATTATCTGGACGAATTAAAAGCCACAGCCGAGAACCTCGGCATCGGGCATGATTGCAAATTCCTGGGCTATGTCAGTGATCCCGATTTGCTGAAACTTTATAAAATCGCGGATGCCGTATGTATTCCAAGCCTCTATGAACCTTTCGGAATTGTTGCCTTAGAAGGCATGGCCGCAAAGGTTCCGGTAGTAACTTCGGACACGGGCGGGCTGCCCGACTTCGTTGAAAACATGGCAAACGGCGTCACAACTTACACAGGAAATACGCAGAGCCTGAGCTGGGGATTATTGCAAGTCCTTAGAAATCCGGAACTGGCAGAAAGCCTGAAAGAAGAAGGCTACAAGCGAGTCACCAATATCTACAACTGGAAAATGATTGCAGCTCATACACTTGAAGTTTATGAGGAAGTTCTGGCCCAAGCAGGTCAAATGGGAGCAGACGGAGTTGCCTCAACGCCCAAGCAGCCTTTAGGAAAAGCAGCAGCAGCCAAAAGCTCCTGAGCGCAGCATTTAGAATAATTATCCAAGAATCACGACTGGAGGAAGAAAAATGAAGGCAGTAATCATGGCTGGAGGATCAGGCACAAGACTGCGTCCTTTGACCTGTCACCTACCCAAGCCGATGGTGCCTGTGATTAACAAACCAATGTCCGAGCATATTGTGAATTTGCTCAAAGAACATGGTTTTAACGACATCATTTTCACTCTCCATTATTTGCCGCAAGCCATATCCGATTATTTCGGAGACGGTTCCGACTGGGGGCTGAAAATCCGCTACTCCACGGAAGAGGGCAAGCCGCTTGGCACCGCAGGATGTGTCAAAGCAATTCAGGATTTGCTTGATGAAACATTTATCGTCATTTCAGGCGATGGTCTGACCGACATAGACCTGGGTAAAGCGCTTGAATATCACAAGAAAATGAAATCGAAAGCAACTCTTGTTTTAAAGCGCGTCGAGAATCCCCTGGATTACGGGGTGGTAATCACCGACAAAAGCGGACGCATTCAGCGCTTTGTCGAAAAACCCGGTGCCAGTGAAATTTTTTCAGATACGGTCAATACCGGCATTTATATTCTCGAGCCGGAAGTGCTCCTTTATGTAGTGATGGGACGCGAGCAGGACTTTTCAAACGATCTTTTCCCGCTTTTATTACTGCGCAACGAGCCGATGTACGGCTATGTGGCGGAAGGTTACTGGTGCGATATCGGCAACCTGGCTGTGTACAGGCAGGCACATGCCGATATTCTGGACGGCAAAATGAAAATCGATGTCGGCTTGCCTCAAATAGCGCCTGGAGTCTGGGTAGGTGAAGGAACTGAAATCGACTCATCCGTAAAACTGAATCCACCTATATTAATCGGCAAAAATTGCCGCATCGGCAAAGATGTGGAACTGGAACCTCATACAGTGATAGGCGACAACGTTATCGTTCAGGAAAAAGCCACACTCAAGCATCCGGTCATCTGGAACAGCAGCTATATCGGCAGCAGCACGGCGCTGAGAGCCTGCATCGTTTGCAATAACGCCAGCATACACAGAGGCGCCGAGCTTTTAGAAGGAGCGGTCATAGGCTCAAAATCGGTTATAGGCGAAGAAGCACGCGTGAATCCGGATGTGCGAATCTGGCCGGACAAAGCCATAGACGCCGGAGCACAGGTACCGACTTCCGTGATCTGGGGTACACGCGCACCACGCAGCCTTTTTGGTGCCAACGGCGTCACAGGCATCGCCAACGTCGAAATCACACCTGAGTTTGCCGTCAATCTGGCGGCAGCTTACGGCGCGACTATAAAAGGCGGACCGGTGCTGGTCAGTCGTGATTACTGGCCGGTGAGCCGCATGATCAGCAGGGCGGTGGTCTCAGGCTTGATGAGTGTCGGAGTCGACGTGCAAAACCTGGAAGCCATGCCTTTGCCGATTGCCAGATATTATGTGAAAACGCAAAGAGCAAGCGGGCTTGTGCATACAAGAATCTCGCAAAGAGACAGTGCCAATGTCAAAGTCGAATTTTTCGACAGCGCCGGTGTGGCAATTACAAAAGCCATGGAAAGAAAAATCGAGTCGACATTCTTCAAAGAAGATTTCCCACGCTGCCTACCACAAGACGTAGGCAGCATCAGCTATCCAAGTCGGGTACGTGAATATTACATGGGAGAATATTTGCACCATGTCAAAGGTCAGGTATTCGAGCAAGACAAGGTGGCTTTCTGCGTGGTGCCCGGTTCAAATTACAATCGTGTCACCAAAGACGGTACTGTTATTACTCGACCGCCGACCGCAGTCATCGACTATGCCATGGCTGAAACAGGCGTGATTCTGCCTGATCTTCTCGGTCAGCTCGGTATTGAAACCGTAGTCCTGAACGCTTCGATAAGAGGAAATCCGCCCAAACAAGAAGAACGCATGGCAATGCGCAAACAGCTCGCCGACGTGGTGCGGGCTTTGAATGCAGATCTCGGTGCGCAGGTAGGCCGCAACGGCGAACAGGTTACTCTTGTTGATGAAACAGGTCAGGTGATCAGAGGCGAACTTTTGCTCGCCACCGTTGCTGATATTATCTTGCGCGACAAACACGGCAAATCAATTGTGGTTCCCGTAAACGCCAGTTCGGCAATCGAGCGAATCGCAGCCCGTTATGACTGCAAGGTGCTGCGCTGCAAAGCCTCGGAAACCGAAATCGGCTCCACCACCTCCAAAACACCGGGCGTGGTTCTGGGAGGCAGCGCCAACGGCTGCTTTATTTTCCCTGAATTCCAGAACGGTTATGATGCGATGTTTACAGTCGGGCAGGTTCTCGAGCATCTGACTTATCAGGGCAGAACCCTGCATCAGGCAGTTTCGGAATTGCCGCCTCTTGTTTATCAAGTAGATTCGGTGCACTGTCCCTGGGAGCGCAAGGGTCGTGTAATGAGACTGCTTGTCGAAAAGAACCAGAACCGGCCCATGGAACTTCTGGACGGCGTCAAAATCCAGACCAGACCCGAGCACTGGATTCTTGTACTTCCAGATGCAGTCGAACCGCTGGTCCATGTTTATGCAGACGGCACTGATTTGCAGCAAACCTCAAAAGACCTGAGCGAATTCAGCGAAATGGTTCGCTATTACCAGCATGCCTGAAAAAGCGGGAGCTGAAAAATGCCGATAAAATGCAGGATTTTCGGCTCAGTACTGGTTTAATTGGCGTATTGGTGGTAAGACTGAAGCAGGGGTCTAATAAGGATAGGGCACTTGGCGATGGACAGTGGTGACATGCTTAGGCAGTTGCTTGAGAAGTTCTCAAACGAAACTGCCTTAATAGAAGAAGAATACAAGCTCATTCACGAGCAAATAAGCCAGCTTGAGCAAAGACTGGCTGAATGTCAGGAAAAGCAGGGTCAGGTTCTTAAAGACCGCGAGCGGGTTTTAAGTATCAGAGAACGTTACCTAAACGGTAAATTCGAAGCACCGCAAAGCCCAAATACAGCTATTGAAGCGACATTGCAAACTCAGACTGCGGTCGAAGCGCCAAAAAAGCCTGAGCCCCCGCAGCCTGCGGTCCTTCCACAAATAGACGAAGCCGCGACGCCGGTCAAAGCAACAGCCAAGCCGGAAAAAGCGGCAACCGACGCAACAAGCGGTCTGGCGATCAGCTCAGTGAGCGCCAAACGAGCCGCCAAGAAAGAACAGCAAACTGCAGCCCAGCCTATAATTACAGCCGCACAGCTGCCGGTGACGGAGAAGCCTCTTCCGGCAGAAGCAGAGCTTCCAGCTCCGGAAGTTCAGCCGGCGCCTGAAATCCAGGAAGCAGCGCCTGAACTGCCAGTGCCGCCGCAAGAAATAACGCCGCCGCCAGTGCTCCAGTCACAAGGCTTTGCCGACATTCTCCGGTCGGTGAACCAGCAAATGGCAGTTCAGCCTGAACAATTACAAATGCCGCCACCGGTACCTGAGCTCACAGAAACATTTAGAGAAGCCAGCCCACCCTATCTGGACCCTTTGCCGGCCCCGCCGGAACCGGACTGGCTGGCGCACGAAAGTGCCGAGCCGTTTCAGCTGCAGCAAACAGCCCAGACTGAAATCAACACCGGAAGCCCTGAAACTGCAGCAGCTTACGAGCAGCCCCAGGGCTTTGAGCAAGTTTCAATAGCAGCTCAAGAAGCCGCTTCTGAAGAGCCAAACTGGCAAACACAAGAATCTAATGAAACCGCGGCTGCGGTTTATAGTCAGGAAGACGAACAGCAGAATGCAGCCTCAGCTCCTGTAGATCCAAACGCCGGGCCGGCTGCGGCAGCCGTGAACCGGACGAAAGCATCCGTCCCCGGCAGTGAAACCTCGGAGCTTTCGGCGATTCGC
>JAIEPM010000677.1 GCA_019748395.1 Candidatus Obscuribacterales bacterium | reverse complement strand
CACCGCTGCCGCCGCTGCTGCTTATGCCTGCAAGGCTGATGGGTCCGTTTGCGGCATTGATGCTCAGTGCCCCGCCGACATTGCCTCCGGCTCCTCCTGTTCCGCCGTTGCCACCGTTGCCTGCGTCTCCAAGGATATTTGTGACATTGACAGTGCTGCCGCCAAAGCCGGCCTCGCCGCCGGACCCGGCATTACCGCCCGCAAGGCTGATCTGGCTTGCGGCGCTGAATGCACCTGATTGAATTGCAAGTGAGTTTGTAGTTCCGCCTGCACCGCCTGCACCGCCGTTTCCGCCATTGCCGGTTGTTATTCTGAGCGCAATATAGGCAATTACATTGCCGCCGTTTCCCGCCGTTCCGCCTGTGCCGCCGTTACCGCCTGCTACTTTAATACCGCCGGTGAAATTCGCGGCAGCGCTTGTGGTCAAAACGAAGGGAGATGCCGCTCCGCCTGCGCCGCCGTTGCCGCCTGCACCACCGTGACCGGAGCGATCGAAGGCGCTGCCTGCCGTGCCTAGATATCCGCCGTTGGAGCCCGCTCCGCCGTTGCCGCCGTTGCCTGCCGCAAAAGAGAGGCTGTTCCCCGAAACAGATGCGGCCGAAAGGTTTAGAACGTAGCCGCTGGCTCCGCCTGCTCCACCGGCACCACCAGAGCCGCCATCTCCAGCTCTGCCTGCCGCGCCGGCGCCGTAAAGATCCCCGCCTGTTCCGGAGCCGCCGCCTGCTCCGCCTCTGCCGCCGTTGGCGCTCAGGGTCGTCATTGTCAGTGCCGAACTTGCCAGTATGTCCAGGATTCCGCCGGAACCGCCTAGCCCGCCTGCGCCGCCGGAGCCGCCGCTGCCCGCGTTGAAAGCAATTGGCGAAAAGCGACCGTCGCCCCCTTTGCCGCCATTTCCTGCGTCGCTGCCATTTATGTCGAAACTTGAGAGTGTCAGCGAGCTTGCCGATATTGTCACTCTGCTTCCGGAGCCGCCAGCACCGCCGGCACCGCCGTTGCCGCCGTCGGCGTTTGTAACTCCGCCCTGCGCTGCTTGCCCTCCGTCTCCGCCGATGCCGCCGTTTCCTGTGAAGGCGGCTAGAATCACGGACTGCCCACCTATCAATACAGTGCCGCCGCTGCCTCCACGTCCGCCGATGCCGCCATCGCCGCCTCTGCCGCCTGCACCGCCGACTCCACCCTGACCGCCGTTGCCGGCTAGCCCGCCGCCACCGCCGCTGAGTTGCAAGCTGCCGATACTGAGCGAATCACTGGCTAATATATCGATGCTGCCGCCGTTGCCGCCATTACCACCCGCGCCGCCGGCTCCCCCGTCGCGAGGGTTAAGGAAATCGTTGCCGACATGACCGAGTCCGCCAAGTCCTCCTTTTCCACCTCTGGCACTGATATTGCCGATTGTCGAGCTTCCTCCAAGCGTGAACAAGAGCTGACCGGCTGTGCCACCATTGCCTCCGACTCCGCCGTTGTTGCCGTAGTTCGGACCGGCTGCGCCGTTGCCTCCGGCTCCGCCGTCAATGTTGATCAGCCCGGTAATTAAGTTGCCTCCGGGTCTTAGAGTGATCACGCCGCCCAGGCCGCCTGCACCACCCGCGCCCCCGGCTGTGCCATTGGCTCCATCGCTGCCTGTGGCTGTCAGTGCACCGGTGCTGATGCTGCCTTCTGCGACTATGTTGATACTGCCGGCCGAGTTTCCTGCCGCACCGGCACTAGCGACTGCATTGCCTGAGCTTGTGATTGCACCTATTGTCGTGTTGCCTGCGGAGCTGCCGCTAATGCCTTTTGAAGATTGCAGAGAAATCTGGGCGCTGTTTGTTTTTAAAGAAAGATTCGCTAAATTTATGGAACCGCCTGCGTTACTGTTGCCGGTGATGTTATAGCTGCAGTTGCTGCATGTAATCGGGCTTGGACCAATGAGCGGATCGAAGGTGACTCCTGCTGCAATTGTTATAGCTCCGCCGCTTCCACTGCTTGAGGAGGCGTTGATCGTAGTGGCTGCACCTGTGTAGTTGATGTCGCCGCCTGAAAGCACGATGAAGTCGGCACCGCCTGTGGTGAACAAGGATGATGAGAGCGCAAGGTTCAATGCTGCGCCGTCGGCAGCCGAGTATATTATCGGATCGCCTGTTAGATTGAGGCTGTTGATATTGAGACCACCCACTAAGGTGCCTATGTTGAGGTCGCACCCGCTGGCATTTACAAGCCCGGAAATACTGTTTGCATTAGCGCTTATTGATCCGTGTGAAGCTGTAAATAGATTTAGCTCTTTGCTTAGCAGGTCGCCGCCGAATATGTTGATATTGGCGTTTGAAAGAATATTGCCGATGTTGATCTGTCCGTTTAAAGCTTCAAGCCGACCGCCTGTGTTATTGACGAGCAGGTTTTGGACCATCGTATTTATATTGATGTTGTTTGTAATTGAGTTGATCAGCCCGGCATTGGTGATATTGCCGCTTTGAGAGGCCATATTTACTGCCGAAAATGCTTGCATGATTGGAGTCGCCCCTGTCGCACCGCTCGGCAGCGCGTTGACAATAGAACCGCCTGCGTTAATAGCCAGGCTGCCGGAGCTTGTGATTGCGCCTGCATTAATCAGGTTTTGGACTGTGTTGAGAACCAGGTTGAGACTCCCGCCGCTGCTGAAACCGGCCAGGCCGCCTGCGGGCAAGGTTGAGCTGAGGAGAGCGCCTTGCTGGTTTGTGATATTTGCTGCCGAGAAAATCGCAGTGCTGATCTGAGGGTTGCTCGAAACTGCGTAAATTTGGCCGCTGTTGCTGATGTTCCCGCTCAGACTCAAGGAAGAGCTCTTGCTGAAGTCTAGTATGAGTGTCTGCCCCTGGCTTACCGAAAGACTTGAGCCCTGATATGTGGAGGCGTCAATGATGCTGGGAGTTGCGGCCGTGTTTTGCCCGGTCGAAGTGCTTTGAGTATTGACCGGGATGCTTTCCGCCAGTGAGGGCGTTTCGCACAGGAGTAACGAAAAAGCCAGAATTATTCGAGCTGCTTTATTCCGTGCAGAAATTTGCACTCTCCTGACTCCAAAACGCCTGAATGCCTTAATACATTCTACTTGGAAAAGATTGCTTTGATTCTAAATTTCAGTCCCGGTCGACATAGATTTCCATCCAGCGTAGCGGGTTGGAATCACTCATTGCATCGCAGCAAATTCGCATGTTCGGTCTTTCGAAAATCACCCCTTCGTATCTGTTGACAGCTGTCGCCACCATCTTTCCATAAGTTCTGAGGGCGTCATCGATAGTTTCGGGAGGATCAAAGGGCGCTTCGGCACTGCTGTCAATCCAGATTTTTGAAATATATGGATTGCCGTCCAGGAAGCTTACGCGTACTTTACCGTCCTTGAAATCATAGGTGATACCATTTGCCAGCTCGCTGATGCCGCTTATTTCTCCAAGCATGAGCTTTGCTTCTTCGATGCTGCTTTCGCCGGGAAATAAACCATTCCAGCCGTCGCTCAGAACCCATCCGGAATCTTCTACGGACTTATCGCCAATGCTGAGACCGGGCAATGCCTTTTGATTATCTTGTTTTGCTCGTACGTACATGCTCATTTACCCGTTGAATAGATTTTTTGTTCTAGTTCTTTCGCGAATAACCTTAATTCAGGATGCGCTTGCGGGGCGAGATTAAGCCTTTGCGGCAGTCTCTCGATGGAACTGGTTTTAGTGCTTTTGTTTATTTTGTCCTCGAAGTCTTGAATGCTTTTGCGATTTTCGGCGTTGTTTTCTTGGAGTTCGCCGTCAACAGTTCTGATTTTTTTCGACTGACCAGCCGGGTCTTTGCCGTAGCGCTGATCTATTTCGGCTTGATCGCCTGCTTTGGCTGCCTTGTATAGAGCCGGGCTGTCGCGCAAAAGCTCTTCGCGACGCTTGTCACCTAGACGATAAAGCATCAAGCCTTCCGCATACATTTCTACCGGGTTTGGAAAGTAATAAGTGAGTGGTTTTACCAGCGCGCGATCTGCAATTTCCTGTCTTCGATACTGTTTGGCATTCTTGAAAGTCGTGGGCAGATCTTTATCGTCTAATGGCGTGCCGCTTTTGTCGCACTTTACCCAGACCTTCGAGTCTTTGCATGTGTCCTTGCCGTAACGATAAAACTCGCCTTTCTTGCCTTGCATCATGTATTCGGTGCTGCCGTCCTTATCGACAAACGGCATCCAGCCGATTGCTTTGGCCAGCGTTTCTTTTTCTGCAGCTGTGTGCCAGCCCATCTTTGCTTGATGATTATGAGAAAGTTCATGTGTGGTCAAGGCTTCAATGCTGAAAAGTTGATCGCGTTTGAAACGCTCTGCGTCTTTTTCAGTAGCCGGTTTCTTGTTATTTGCTCCCGGCTCGAAGTATACAGACGGCCTGCCGTCTTTATCCGCTCCGACAAAATATGCCAGCACGGGCTGATCTTTGTAGTAGTTATCTTCGAGAAAGTGAAATTTAACTCCCTGTCCGGTGCTTGCCATGTCGCTTGGTTGGCAGCGGGTCAAACAGGCCTGTATGCCGTAAAGTTCGATCAACTGTGGTGAGCGAGCTTTAACCATGGGGCCTCTTTCCCAGCTGCAATCAGCCTTTTCTACCCACTGTTTTACGACGTCATCTCCGGCTTTGCTGAAAGCTACATTGAATGACTTTTCCAGTTCTTTGATTTTTTCATCAACCAGCTCGGCAATTTTTTTCTCGGCTTCGGCCAAGCCTTTTGGGCTGGCGTCGCTTTTGGTGAGGATTTTGTCCTGTCCATTGACGCTTATTTTGTATTCCAGCTGATTAGCGTTTCGGACAATTTCCAGAGCATTCTTGTTTTCGAATTCACTGATTTGACCGGCAAGTGGATCTTTATCCGCTTCTTTTCTCAGATCGAAACTGGCAAGCTCCAGCTTCCCTTTTTCAAATCCTTTCTGGCAACGTTCGCAATTGCAGACGCCGGCCTTCTCTTTGTCCTTGCTGTAATCAATTTCCATGCCGAATCGGACCTCGCAAACACCAATGTGCCGCCGGCCCTGAACCATTCCCCGATCTTCATATTATGGACCCGGGGCAGGGGGGACAATCGTATTCATCCCACTGCATTGCGCCGTGGCGGATAAGGATTGTCTCATTTCTATGCAGATTAGCTGAGCCATTCTGCTTTATCCGCACCGAAAGCCTTTGCCGTGTGCAGCAGCATTCTGGGAAGCTGTGTGAAGTGCACGGCCGGAGCAAGTTCTTTCAAAATACCGTATGCCGTTTCGATCTCATGTAAATTAGCTGGATACTCATCCTTCTCCGGCATCTCTTTGTATTCTTCCGGATTTAGATAGCCTAGCTCTTGAACCCACATCGCGGTCCGGGCAAGCGAAACTTTGACGTGATAACTGCCTCCCTCGCAGGCTCGACGCAGCAATGCCGAGAGTACACCGGCTGCGGCTAAATAGCCGGTCAGGAAGTCATTTAAGTAAAACACCGGTGAAAGGCGCGGCGCGTCGGCACCACCTTCGGTGACTGCCACTCCGCTTGCAACCTGCACGTTGTGATCAAAGCCCGGGCGATCTTTCCAGGGTCCGCTGTGACCGTAAGCATTGACCGAAAGGTAAATCATGCCGGGGTGTTGCTCAGCTAATGTTTTTGCGTCAATCTCGAATCTTTCGGCAACTGAAGGTCTATATGAAAAGGAGAATATGTCGGCGTTTGCAATCAATTCTTTAAGTCTTTGCCTTGCCGATTTCTCGCTCAAAAGAAGATATGCGGAGCGCTTTCCGATGTTGACGAGCAGGTTTTGAGAAACTGTATCTCGATGATAGGGCGAGCTGATGTGCAGGACTTCCGCACCGTACTGGGCCATGCTTCGCATGCTGCGAGGTCCGGCAAGAACATGGGTGAAGTCTAATACTTTGATGCCGCTCAATGGATATTTTGAATCTCCTGCGAATCCCATGGCTTTTCCTTCGCCGATTTTTTCAATTTCGACAACAGGTCTGGCTGCCAGTGCTTGTCCTTGTGGATGCGCCCACCATTCGTCGCGACTATAAGCTACGCTGGCCGGTAAACCAAGAGCAGAGAGTTTCTCTTGTAATTCCTCGGCATTGAATTTTAAAATTTCTCTGGCCAGCGATTCGCGATTGTTACCGCAATCGAAAAAGTTTAGGTATCCGCGTTCCAACTTCGTATAGGGCGGACCGGATTCGGTCATGATGAAGCGATTATCTTTGCACTTGAAGATGCCGTTTGTCGGGACGCTTTCTGCGCCCACGCTCATGGGATATCCAGACTGCCAGAGAAAGTGGGTTGAATGCAAGGCGTGCAATGCGTCGACGATTTTAATTTCCAGCGAACTGTTTTCGTTTGTTCGCATTTTCCAGATGGCTGAGGCTGCCATGCCCTCAAGCAATAACGCTTGCGCCGTAGCTTCGCCGAGTCGGTGCGGCGAGCGCAGAAGCGGGTCGGCTCCGATCAAAGATGCCTCAGCGCCGAAAGCTTCGGAAAGACCCAGATCTTGGACCAGTTTTGAAAGGGTGTTTAGCTCGCCGTTTCTGTAACTTCGCCGCTTTAATTCAGTCACTTGCATACAATAGATACCTCCACCACCACAGTACACAAGTAGCTATTCCCGGAATTGGAACTCTTGCTCCGCTCCTGATAAACTTGATCTAATCAATGGCTGGAGCTTGGATGTCAGAACGCGAAATTTGCATCAAAATTGCAAATCTGGTGAAAAGTTATGGTCGGGGACGGGTTCGGGCTCTTGATGACGTTTCGCTTGATATTTATGAAGGCGAGGTCTTTGGACTGATCGGACCAAACGGTGCAGGCAAAACCACCCTTATGGGCTGCTTGCTGACTTTGCTCAGACCAAACTCCGGCGAAATTCGCATTTTCGGTAAGCCGCCTGATGATCTGCAGGTAAAAGCTCAAAGTGCTTTTCTTCCTGAAAGACCTAATTTTGATACATGGATGAGCGGCTATCAGTTTATGAAATACCAGCACATGCTGGCAAAGCTGCCCGGCTCGGCTATGAAGCAGGATATTGAAAGCGCTCTTGCAACAGCAGAGCTTGATCCTTCCGCCTGGAATAAGCGCATCAAAAAATATTCAAGAGGCATGCTGCAGAGACTTGGTCTTGCGCAAATGCTGCTTGCAAAACCACGACTTTGTTTTCTTGATGAACCCGGGTCAGGTATGGATCCCCTTGGTGCAAATCTTTTGCGCAATCTTTTGCTTGCCTGGAAAAAACAAAAAGTAACTGTGGTTTTGAATTCTCACCATCTTGATGAGCTTGAGCGTGTTTGTGATCGTGTTGCCTTTATTAAAGGGGGGCGGATTCATCAGATTGAGGAAATGTCGAGTCTGGCTGCTGAACAATTGCTGATCGTGGTCAAATGCAGCTCGTCTGCAGCGCCTCCGCCTGATTCATTATTGCGCGAGCTTGCTGCTTTGCTGGACGCTGAATTTCTGGGAGTCACGGAAGAAACAATTCGCTTTCGCCTTTCAAAAACAGCCGACAAGATGCAGCTCGTCAGGCTATTAGTAGAAAAACAAGTTCCTGTCGAAGAGATTTTTCAAGAAAGGAAGGGACTTGAAGACATCTTCATTTCAATCCATCGAGACGGAGATTTGCGCTCTTGAGTTACGCCGTATTTTTATACACTTTAATTGCCAAGTTCAGTAATCCCGCTTCTATTCTGGGTCTGCTTTTTCTGGCTTTTGTAATTCCTGTAATGATAAGCAGTGTTGCCCTTGATGGCAGAACTGCAGACTTGCTTCTTTCCGTGCTCAACGGACCGACGATTGCCATGGCAATCAGCTATTCGTTTATTCAGGATAACATTGCAAACACCAGGCAAATGAATGATGGCGAATATCTCTCCTTGCTTTTTTCTCGCCCCTTATCGCGAGCTGAATATATAGTGAGCAAATGGTTGGCCGGAGCGCTTGGCGTATTTTGCATAATGCTTATCAATATTCTTGTTTTCAATATTGCACAGCTGATTCAGAGCCGCAGCACTTTGCTCGGTCTGGATTTCTGGAGCATCAGTTCGCTTGCTTTGAATGCCCTAAGCTATGCGGCTTTGATGGTACTAATCAGGAGTTTCCCGATGCGGCTTGGCATGACGATCTTCGTAATTCTGCTTTATGCCTCACTTTTTGGTCCGGCACTGAACTTTTCAATAAATGGTTATGAAAGTTCTTTGCCTCTTGCTTACTATTTCTTTCAAACGATAGTTTTCATTTCAAATGTTTTGCAGCAGTTTGTTTATCCGGGAATTGATCTATATGAGGTATTTAACAGCACTCGTTTTTCGATATTGCCTCTAGTCGCTTACGCTTCCAATATGCTTCTTTATCTGTTTTTTGCTACTGTTTTGCTGAACCGGAGAGAATTTTCTTATGGCGAAGATTGAATCTGCTTCTGCCATATCTACACCAAAGTGGCTTTTGGCTTCGACCCTGATCTTTCTCTTCCTACGATGCGGATTGGCTGCATATGAAAACTATAATCCGCCGCAGGCTAGTGATGAAATTCACTGGCGAAGTCCTGAAAAAATCACCGAGGAAGACCGTTTGGGCAGGAAGCTTTTCTTTTACAACTTCAGTGCCGATTGGTGCGACCCCTGCAAGAAGCTTGATAAAACAGCCTTTGTTTCAAAGGATATCGTCGGATTGCTTGAGCGCGATTTTATTCCTGTTAGAGTAATCGACCGCAAAAAAGAAAGCGGCAAAAATGATTCCGATACTCAAGAACTGCAAGACAAGTACAGTGTTCAGGCCTTTCCGACGCTGGTTGCAGCGATGCCCGGCGGTGTAAAAATTAGCGAGCATATAGGGTCCTTGAACATGGCTGCTCTGAAAAAAATGTTGCTGGAAGCAAATGCTGTGGCTGATTATTTCTGGGGCAAAGAAGAATTGATTGATGGTCGTTTTGCTGCTGCCGCCAATTCTTTCGACAGCTTTCTGAAACACACCCGCTGGCATCACTGGCGAGCAGCTTTTGCGGGCGTATTTTCGGTGCTGGCACATCGCGAGCTTGGTGAAGAAGCCGCATCGAAGAAAGCACTTAAGGATGCTCTCGAGCATTTGCATGATCCCGCTTTTCCAAGGCCGATCCTCCTTTATTTCGATTCTAAAATCAGTTATGACGAGCTCTTGAAAATTGCCGGAGAGAACAAAAGTAATCGAATCCTTTGCTACGCATACACAGGTCTTGATTTTGCAAGAGAGAAAGATTACGAGCGCGCCCGGAAAAATTTCGAGTGGGTGCTTTCAAACAGCGTAGATAAAGACAGTTTCGAGTACCGTATTTGCAGTAAGGCGCTTGGCAGAATAGAAAGCGCAAAACAAAGCCCTCCAGGAAGCTGACCGCAAGTTTGCACAATTGCTGATTAAACTTGCGGTCAAGCTCGCTGGAGGGCTCGTCCCTCTATTGCAACTTTAGATTCTTCTGTTCGCCGTGCGCTCTTTCATCGAAATTACATCGCGGCGGGCGCTGTCGTCACCTGTTCCTCCTATTTCAATGTCGACAGCTAGTCCGTCTGGGTGTGAATCCCTGTCGGAGAAATCCTTCGCGATTTGCGCATGATCCGCTCCCTGGGAATTCGTCAAAGGAAAGCCTGCCAGCGCCTGTCCGGCATGCTTGCCGCTATTGGTGCCGAGTGTACTTACATTGTCTCTGAAAAAGACGATTGCGCCGTCCCCGCTTTTCAATTTTGTGTCGGCCATGACCGCGAACTGTCCATCGGCTGTGACGGGGCGGGCGAAATCGCTGCCATCGGCAACTTTGCGCGATATTTTGCCATCGTTTTCAAATTGATAGGTGTAAACCTGATTTTGATCAGCAAGAAATGGCTCGCTGATCATTGATAGAACCGAGTCAATGCGCGCTTGCAAGTGACCGTTTCTCAGCCAGTAATACAGGTGTGCAGCAAACTGTTGGGAAGTATCGGAATGAGGGTCGTTTGCTGAAACGCGCATTTTGGATGAGGGTTCATAAGGAAAGTCGCCGTCTACCACGTGGTAGGTGGTAATTTTGTTGTCACTGAACGAACCGTTGGCCAGAAAGTCGCCCCAGGAAAGCATTCCTGGGACTGGTCTACCAGTGATCCTCAGTGTCATTGCTCCACGAGACACGGTTTCGGATTTGGAACTGGGCTGGCTGCAGGCAATGCATACGGTTTTGGTTCCGGGATCGTTCTTGGAGGCAAGTACGCATTCGATTTTGATAATCGAGCAACTATGATTGTCGTCTGCGTTCTTGAATTTGCGGCTAGAGACAAGGTGTGCCTGCGTTCCCGCGCCGGCGAAGGAAAATGAGTTTTTCCCCACCGGCACATTGGTGAATGCTTCGTACTTACCATCATCCATCTGCGTGCCGAAGACTCGTGCGTAACGCAGTGGCTGTGGAACGTCGATGATGGTATCACTGCCGCCGTCGAGCCAACCGAGTGTCATTTTTAGTGACTCGACTTGAACGTTGTCCGGCAGGTTTTGAGCAAGAAAGTTCTGAACATCAAGCCGTGGATTGACGGGACTGCCGTCCATGTCCGCAGCGCTGCCTCTGTTGCTCAGCGCGTCGCCAAGCTGCTGATTGAGGTTCAGGCTTGCTCTTTTCAGTGAGACAACGTCTTTGTCAACCAGCATTTTCATGGCGTCATTGCGGAGTTCTTCTGCAATGATGGCATTCTGTCTGATGGTGCCGATCAGAGTGTTTATGCTCGTGACCGGAAGCGGCTCACCATCTTTCGCTTTGGTTGCGGCGCCGGTTGCCGCCTGGTTGCTCAGCGAGATGTATCCGAAATCAGGGTCGTTGACCACTATGCGGGAGAGGTCGTTGGCGGCGAGCAATGCCGCCGCCTCAACCACATTTTCGGAACGACCGCGATATACGAAGTAAGGGCTCATTTTTCCTATCGTTACTAAAAGCGGTATAAAAATGGCTACCGCTAAGCAAACGATAAGTACAAACATGCTTCCTTTTTGATTTCGGCCGCGCTTAGTCATTGTCACGATCTCCAGATTCAACTTTGAGCTGTGGAACAAGCGAATTGATCAAGAATGGCGGTAACCAGTTGAACTGTGGGACAGTCATTGTTGCGGGGCGTTTTGCCTGTGCTTGATTCGACTGTGGAGTGCCGTTCTTGTTGTTCCTGAATGCCGGTGGTATTGCACTTGCCGGGAAGGGGAACCTGAGATCCCAGATGATTAGAGGTTGTTTGCTCACCGGGTGGTGATTGTAATAACCTTTTGCTGTGCCTTTCGGTGCCGGTTTCGGCGCGGGAACCGGTCTGGGTGCCGGTGCTGGATGTGGATGTGGCGTGGGCACTGGGTGTGGAGTCGGCGTCGGAGTCGGTGTTGGAGTCGGCGTCGGAGTCGGCGTCGGAGTCGGCGTCGGCGTCGGCGTCGGCGTCGGTGTTGGAGTCGGCGTCGGTGTTGGAGTCGGAGTCGGCGTTGGAGTCGGTGTTGGAGTCGGCGTCGGAGTCGGCGTCGGAGTCGGCGTCGGAGTCGGCGTCGGCGTCGGTGTTGGAGTCGGAGTCGGAGTCGGAGTCGGCGTCGGCGTCGGAGTCGGGTCAGGAGTCGGAGTCGGAGTCGGAGTCGGCGTCGGTGTTGGAGTCGGAGTCGGGTCAGGAGTCGGAGTCGGCGTCGGTGTTGGAGTCGGAGTCGGGTCAGGAGTCGGAGTCGGAGTCGGAGTCGGAGTCGGTGTCGGTGTTGG